>JBBRNU010000034.1:0-14232 GCA_038230115.1 Chthonomonadales bacterium
ACGGCGTTCAGTGCGTTACGGACATCGGGCCGGTTGAGCATGACAGTTCGAACCGAGCCTTCCGTTACCACTTTGACTCCGCCCGTCATAGCGGTGCCTCCAGCAAAATATCGTCGGCCGGGGGCGGATCGAAGTACTGGAAGAACTGCTCGGTATCCGGTTTGTACATTTGCGCGTTAGGCCAGTCGATCAGGCACAGGCCCTTGTCGAACGCGAAGTCCGCCAGCGCCTGAACCTCCGCGCTTTCGTAATCATGGGTTCCGGTGCATAAATGCGCGCCCTGCGATACGATGACCCGTTTGCCCAGGATGATAGGCGCCATCGAGTAACAGATAACATCATCGGCAATGCCCGCCTGATCGTCCAGCATCAAGTTCCAGGGCGCCCAAATTTTCACTTTGGGATACACGTGGCAATCCCGCCCCAGATTGGCCCCGAAGCCGCGCAGCAGAAACGCGCGCCAGCGATGGCAGGGACGCGGCGAGGGGCGAAACAGCAGGACGTAAACAACCCCCCACGTCAGCCGCCGCAGGCGATTGGCGAGGGAAAAACTCGCCTGTCGTCGCGGGTCTACGCGCTGCCGGATGTCCAGATTCAAGTCCGGGCCGTTAAATTTTGCGTCCGTTTTTGTGTTCGTCGCCATGCGTTGTCACGACCTCAAGGAGGCTCTGCGCCGCCCGTCAGATTTCAAAGAGTTCCGCAAAACAGCGCCGCGCGTTGGTTCGCATCTGCCGCTGCGCCTGGGGTGGTAAGTGGAGCCAGCGCTGCAGCAGGGCCAGCGTTCCTGCGGCATCGTCTTCGGCGACAAGGCCCGCGCCGTCGCGCTCGATTTCCCGCCAGATGTTGACTTTGTTGGAAATCAAAACCGGAATTCCGCACGCCAGGGCTTCGGCGACGGCGATGCCGAAATTTTCCTGATGACTGGGCAGGGCGAAAACCTCCGCCGAATGCAGCGCGCCCCACTTCAAATCGCCCGACAGCATCCCCGTCCAGGTAATGCGTTCGGCGACGTTGCGTTCCTGCGCCAGCCGCTCCAGTTCGGACTGCCAGCCCATGCTGTCCGGGCCTGCCATGACCAGCCGGAGCGTCGGTTCCTGTCGGGCCGCTTCCGCGAAAGCCCGGATGAGCAGATCGCAGCCCTTTTTGACGTGAATGCGGCTCAGGAAAAGAACCAGCCGCTTCCCCCGCAGAGGGGGAAACTGCGCCAAAAATTGGGCGCGCTGCGCGTCGGCGTCCCCGGAAGGCGGGGCCGTGCCAAAATTGACCACCTGTTCGCGGCAGTGGTAGGGGCGAAACGACTGTTTCGCCAGAACACGTTCCTCCTCGCACGTAAAGAGAACGGCCCGCGCGTCGCGCAGCACGCGGTATTCGCCCCACCGCCAGTACAAATTTTTCTTCAGGCGCTTGAGCGGGTACGCCCGGTTGAACCAGGGATCGAGCATTCCGTGCGTGAAAACGAAATACGGCGTTCGCTTTTCATGCAGCGCCTGCCACGTGCCGAAACCGGCGTGCTGCCACAAGCCGTCCACAAGAACGGCGTCGTATTTCGAAGCGTTCTGCGCCAGCCAGACCGGGAGCGCGGGCGTGTAGCAGTAGCTGCTGCGCGACGGCCCCAGCGCGTGAACCGCGCAGGGCAAGTCGCCGATCCAGGGCGCGTCGGGCGCATCCAGGCAGGCGACTTCGGTCGTATGCCCCTGCGCGGCGAGCGCGGGCGTGATCTGCCGAATACTTTCCACCGGGCCGCCGTTCTCCGGGTTCACAGAAGCGATGACGCGCAGAATTTTCATGGTTGGTTAGAAGGGCGGTCAGCGCGGGCTTTCGAGAATACGCTGGTAGGTTTGCAGATAGCCTTCGGCCATGCGCTGCGTGGTAAAACGCTTGACATTTTCCAGACCCGCCGCCGCCATCTCCCCGGCGGACTCCAGGCTGCACGCGATGATCCGCGCCGCCACTTCCGTTTGCGTCGGATCGAAATAAATGGCGGCGTCGCCGCCCACTTCGTTTAGCGGCGCGCGGTTCGACGTGAAGACCGGACAGCCGCAGGCCTGCGCCTCGATGACGGGCATTCCAAATCCCTCGTACAGCGAGGGAAAAATCAACGCTTTGGCCCGTGAATAAAGCGCGCGAATCTGCTCGTTATCCGGCCCGACCAACGCGCGCACCCCGTCCTGGAGGCCGTTTTCGACGACATAGCGCTGCATCTCTTCGGTGAAGGCTTGCCCGGCCATGACGAGCGGAAAGGGAAGCGAGTAAGGCGGCTGCCGCAGAGCGCGATAAATTTTCAGCAAACCCATTCGGTTCTTGGTCGGCGCGTTGTGTCCGACGTGCAGCAGGAAGGGCGTTTCGAGCGCCATCCCCAGCCCTTGCAGCCGGGCGCGGCTTTCCTCTTCCGCCATCGGGCGGAAGGGATAAAAAAGCCCGTTATAGATTGTTGTCAACCGTGACGCGGGGAGGCCGCTGATACGCTCCAGCTCGGTTCGCGTCGTGTCGGAAATGCAGGCGATATGGCCAGCCCGGCACAACCCCTCCAATATTTTTCGCTGATACATTCTGCCGGTTCTGCCAACCGACCATTCCGGCATTTCGCCTTTTGCGGCGCGAATGCCCATCATATCGTGGCAGGTGACCAGATGAGGCGTCTTTTGTAAATACCGGGTGTAAATGGCGCTGCTATGCTCGCAGAGATGAACGATGTCGGCCCAGCCCATAGCCCGCCGCAAGTCGCGGGGAAAGAGCGCCAGTTTGTCTATGTAGCCCAGCCATTTGCGCGAGCCGGGAAACAGCCGATGAGCGTTGATGGCGCGGGGTTCCGGGCAGATAACGCGCACTTCCACGCCCTGCCGGGTCAGTTCGCCGAACAGCCCATTGCGAAATCCCAGCAGACTGTGCTGCTCGTCCGCCGGATAATTGCCCACCAGGAGCGCTTTCATCGCGGTCGTTTCCGCCGGGACAGCCCTGCGTTTCGGCTTTCGTTTTGTCCGCCGCCCGGTTTTCTCAATGCGACTTTCCTCATGCGATCTGCCCGGTTCACCCTTCCGCGTTTCTCCTCATTCGACGAACCCGACCTTGCGAAGAAAATAACCCGTCTCCTGAGAAAGGGGCTTGATCGGCCTGGCCGGGACGCCGCCGTACAGCGTATAAGGTTCCGTGTACGCGCGGTTCAAAAGGGATTTGGCCCCCAGCACCGAGTGGGCGGGCAGGGCCGCGCCGCCCAGAACGACCACGTTGGTTCCCACAAAACAATATGCGCCGATGGTGATCGGGGCCGAAGACTGACGGCAATTTTCCAGATCAATGCTATGGGTCAGAATTTGCGATTGAAACCCTGCGAAGGTCGCGAATCTTCCGATTTCCACGCGGTTCGTGCAGTCAATCAGATGGCGATTGGTGATCGCGGCGTGTTCGCCCACGATCAGCGCGGGGCGGCGATCGGTTTGATGCGCGAAATGCCCTGTCGCCGACGGGGGGAACCCCGTAATCCAATTTCCGTTGCCGATGTGCGCGTGAGCATCCAGCTCAAGGCGTTCCAGCCCTTTGCAGAGCGTCAGGTTCCCGATGCGCGCGTGCGGCCCCATAATCAACTTGCGCGGCATGATCCAGGACAGCCCGATGGAGGCGGTCGCGTCAATTTCAAAACCGAACGCGCGGCGCAGCAGGCGGCGGCGCAGCGCCCAGGGCAGTGACAGACTGAGCAGATAAAGCAGGTTTCGGTACATACGTTAAGCGGTCTTCAGGCCGTTATAGAGCCTGCGGGATCGTCGTCAGGAAAATTATTGCGTCCCAGCGCCAGACTGAGACCGGCTACAAAAACGCCGAACCCGGCCACCGTAGACTGCCCCAGGTTGCCATTTACCAGGGCGAGACCGCAGGCCGCAAACAGCAGGAAGGGCAGCGTCTCCCCGCGCATCGTACACTGCAGGGCGACTTTCAGAACGGCGAACGCGATGCTCCAGCGTAAAACGATAAAGGCCAGCCCCAGCACAGGGCCGCATTCAATGAGGTTTCGCGCCAATTCTTGTTCCGCGTTGCCGTAGAGATAGAGACTTTTGCTTCCGCTCAACACCACGGCTCCCACAATAGTTCCGGTTCCAAGCCCTTCGCCCCAGAAAGGCGTTTCGTAGAGAACGGTAAACGGAGCCATGAAATCGCCCAGCACGCGCACGCTCAAAACGCCTTCGGCGCTTCCTTTGCCTTCCGACCTGTTCGCGTTTTCGATGCGCTCGGACATTCTCTGGTAGCCGTCCTGAACCAGCGGCAATTGATTGAGCAGCAGGCCAATCAGAGCGATGACGCACGCCATTTGCACCGTTCGGTAAGTCAATCGGGGAACCAGCGCGACGCCGGTCAGCAAAGCGACCGCCGCCACAATGCCCACCCCGCCCAGCAAGGAGCGGCTGCCCGCGGTGACAGCGGCCAGACCTACGGCCAGCGTCGCCCCGATCGTCAGCCATTTTGGATACTGACTGCCGGAAAAAAAGCCGTAAATCAGAAACGCAGCGGTCAGACTGAAATAATAAACCGGGCCGGTGATGAAAGAAAAAGTCGCCGACGCGCGCACGTGATCTTTGACAAAATCAATTTGTTTGGCGTCCTCCCCGGCTCCCGCATTGATCCAGGCGCTGGAAGACGACGAGTACTGCAGCGCCATCATCAGGGCGAACGGGATGGACAGCAGCAGCGTCCAGTATCCGAATTTTTTCACGTCTTCGACTCGCAGACAGCGGGCCATCACCAGGATCATCGGCAGATGCAAAAAGTTGGCATGGAAGCCATAAAAGGTCACTGCGAGCGTCTGCAAGGCGGAGGTGTCCTGCAGCGTCAGGAAAGCCGCCGCGACCGTCATCCAGGCCAGAACGCCGCCAACAAGCAGGAAAACGCTGCCTGAAAGCAGGCGTTCGCGGCAGGCGTAATAATAAATGGCGACCGCGACCGGGTCGCGAACCAGCAGCAGGGGATTCGCAAGCGAGGGCGCGACCCACTTCCGCAGCGCTCCCTCGAAAAGGAGCAGCCAGAAATAGAGCCAGATCAGTTTGCGAATGCGCTGCAGGTCGGACACAGATAAAAACAACTCCCCATTTTTCAGCGCGACAAAAGCGCTCTGCCAACGTGCGAAAACGTTCTTTCGTGAACCCAGCTTGCTACGGATGCCAGCCTGCTCGTCGAACGGGAATAAATCCCCGTTCTGAAACGCACAGACCACCTTCGTGGCCTGAAATGCACAATGCCGAGGGCTAGAGCGCATCTTCAACCCGTGCAGACGGCTCGGACAATGCCTGTCGGGCCGTGCAGACGGCTCGGACAATGCCTGTCGGGGGTCTAAAACCCCTCGGCTTCCCGTTTTGCGTTTCAAAACGGGCATTCATGCCCGTTCTATCCATTCCGTTCGCTGGCCTCATCCCTTTGTACCAGGCGAGCGGGCTAAAGTGGCAATTTGGGTTTCGTGACTAAAAGCGTCAAACGGCGACGCATGATTCCGGCGCGTTGCACAGGATGGCGGCGAGCTTCTGACGGTAACGTTCCCAAGTGTACTCAGCGGCTTTTCGGCGCGCAGCCTCGCCCATTTCCGAGACTTCTTTCCGATGGTCGGCAAACCAGGCGATTTTAGCGGCGATCGCTTCCGGCGACCGAATGGGAACCAGAAATCCGGTTTCGCCCTCGACAATCAAATCTTCTCCCCCCGTGTTGGGCGTGATGATGAGCGGCAGGCCGCAGGCCATCGCCTCCTGCTGCACCAGCGCCCGCCCCTCCACGAGCGAGGGCAGGACGAACACGTCACAGGATTGCATCAGCCGAAGCACTTCGGCGTGGGGCCGGGTCGCCTCGTGGCGAAACGCGCCGTACTGGCGCCGGTAAAATGCCAGCGGAGCGACCGGCGAACCCAAAACGACCAGCTCGACATCGGAGCGATTCAATAATTTCATCGCCATAAAAAGATCGCCCAGACCCTTGCGCTGTGTCATTGAGCCTGCAAACAGCACGCGCAAGGGGCTTGCCTGAGCCGCGCTCGGCTCGCTTCGCTTTTCACTCTCCGCGAAGGCGCGCATTTCCTCCGGCGCGGATGCGCCCGTTTTCTCCGGCGAACGCGCGGTCGAGGGAGACCCGAACTCCACGACACAGCATTTTTTTTGCGCGCGTATGGGCGCGGGCAGCGAGCGGTACACAAACAAACTGGGTGTAATGACAACGTCGGCCATTTCGAGTTCTTCGGTTTTTCGGGCCAGTTTCGCGTCGCTGTCCTGCATCCCGGTCATGGTTTCCCGCCATTCGGGGAGACGCTCGGTTTCTTCCTGCTGCAATTGCCGCGAAGCGCGCCAGTACGCGATGGGCAGATCGTATATTTTGGCGATTCCGCGCGGGCCTGCCGCTTGAAAAGTGCGCCAGGCGCAGTCTTCGTAGCAGTAAACGCCGCTGACGGACGAAGAGCGCGCCGTCTGTGAAAGCGCCTGAGCGACCATGCGATCCAGATGCGCGTACACGGCGTCCACCGAGGCCCATCCGGTTTCATGCGCGGTCAGTTTTCCGACGTTCAGCTTCGACGCCACCTGCCGGACGATCTCGCGCTGCGGAAAGCGAACCATCCGCTCCGGGTTGATCTGGTACGCGCGCCGGTTCATTTCGCGCCGATAGGCGGCGGGCAGGAAACGCGCCGGCCAGTCTTTGTCGGTGAGAGCCAGGGTCGTATAGTAGGCGTGCAGCAAATGGTTTTCATCCAGCGTTTGCAGCGCCGCTCTTACAAAAGTGTTGCCGGTCGGATGGCTAAGAAGAAACATCGTCGCTGATTCTCATTTCGCGGCCGGTTGCGCCGCACAATTCGGAGCTTATTTCGCTCCGGCAATCAGGAGTCGGCTCCGCCGATGCCGTCCGGGGCTGATTTTCCGAAACCCCTGTGAACGCCGGCACGGTTTCGGGCCGCTTCAAAAACGTCGAGATAGGCCTGCGCGACCGTTGCGGCGCGATGTTTCGCCAGATGCGCCGCCGCCTCGGCCCGGTACGCCTGGCTTTTGTCCGGCGCGGAAAGCAGCGACTGGATGGCTTCCGCCAGGGCCGTCGCGTCGCCGTTCGGAAACGTCCTGCCGCAGGGACCGATGGCGTCTTTCAGCCCGCCCTGCTCCGAGCCGATCAGGACACAGCCGCACGCGATGCCCTCCAGCGCCACGACGCCAAAAGGTTCTCGCCACAGCGAAGGAACCACCATAACGCGATGCGCGTTCAGCAGGCGAACCAGTTCTTCGCCCTGCCGCCGCCCGACGAACTCCACTTGAGCCGCCAGCCCCAGCGTTTGCGCCTGTTGTTTCAGGCTGGCTTCTTCCGGGCCTTCCCCGATGAGGGTAAGGCCGGGACGCGCGCCGGTTTCGGCCAGTCGCGCCAGAGCGCGCAGCAGGACTTCGACGCCTTTGTCGCTGACAAGCCGGCCCAGAAAAACAAGGTCTTTGTCCCGCGCCACGTCGGGCGTCTCGCGGAACAGCGCGTCCTGATACGGGTTGCCGATGACGACGGACGGCAGACCGATATGCGCCGCGACCGCCCGGCTGATCGCGATATGGCGCGCGAATTTCAGGGCGACGCGCTTCATGCGCTCCTGGCGCGTGACGGGCCGGTCGTCCGGGCCGAGCCACGTCTGATGCACAATGATCCAGGGTTTTCGTATCAGCAGCCGCGGCCAGAACATTTGCAGACTGATGTTGTTGTGAAACAACACGTCGGCCCGGCGCATCAAAGCAAGAAACGGACCGGCTTTCGGATTGCGCGCCACGCGAAACGGAAAATCGTCCCCCTCCGGGCCTGCCGGACTTCGGGTCACGACGGTGACGTCATGTCCCAGGCGGGTAAATTCCTCCGCCAGGGTCAGGGAAACCGTTTCGATCCCTCCCACGCTTGGCGAGAACACATAAGAGCAAAGTAAAATGTTCATGCCTTGAACTTCCGGCGCAAATTCTCAGCCTGACGCCTGGCCGACCGGCCCGACGTTCTGCAAAGTCTGTAGGAACCGGCGCGCGACGTCGGGCAGCCGGGATTGGATGGGGCCGCGCGCAAGGCCGGACGCCAGTCGCGCCGCAAGGTGGGCGTCCGCTTTATACAGCAGGGCTTCCTCGCCGGGCGGCGGCGCCAGGTTCGGATAATGCACGTCGTCGCGATTGACGATAACCGGCAGGCCGTGTTCCCGCATGGCGGCGACGCTCGAACTTTTGCCAATAAGACTGTAAGGCGAGGTAGCGATGCCGACGTCGAGCGTGTTCAAATAACGCGAAATGTTTTCGGCGGGCTGCAGGCCCAGTTTCACGAACGGCACGGAATCGTATCGCGCCGCCAGCCGCTCCCATAACGCCTCGCCCGGCCCCAGATTGCCAATTGCGAGCAGGACGAGTTTTCGGTTCGCCTGCCGCGCCGCGTTCTGCAGCAGGGTCAGCAGCGGTTCCGGCGGCCAGACCGTGTGCAGCCCGCCGAACAGCCCGCAAAGCCAGTAGGCGGGCCGATTGGCGCTGTCAATCGGTATGCCCGCCTGCTGCATCCGGGGGAACAGCCAGGCGTCGGCGCGTCCGCTCGCAATCGGGATGTTGCCGAATAGCGGGAGGCTGTCGGCCCGAATGCCGCACTGCCCCAGGCGGCCCGTGTACGCATCGTTGCTGGTGTGAATTCGCTCCGGGCCAAGCACCCGCAAGAGTTCCAGCACATAGGCGCGCTGCAATTTGCCGACCAGCCGCTCTTTGGCGGGCGCCCCGCGCTCCGCGCCGATCCACAGTTCGTGGAACATGACGTGCAGTCGCCGTCCCTGCGTGAGCGGGCGAAGGCGTCGGGCCAGGCCATGCGTAATCCCCTTGGGATGAAAGGCGTAAGGCACGAATTGCAAACTGACCCATTCCGGGTCGTGCCGCTGCACGAACTCCGCCGCAAGCTGCGCGCGGGTTTCGCGCGTCAGGCTCAGAGGCAACCGCCATTCCGCCAGCGCCGCGCCTTCCGCCGAACCATTCCTCGCCGCGCCTTCCCCCAGAGCGCCGTTCCCGCAAACGGGCGTGTCCACCCAGCGGTCGCGCAGCGCCAGAATCCCTGCGGTCTGACTCTGCCGGACGCACTCCGCCGCCAGCAGGCGCGTGTAATCTCCGACGCCGTCTTTGCCCGGTTCCAGCCCGCCGCTTAAGAATGCGATTTTCATGCTCTTGGTACAACTCTGCGCGCCCGCTGTCTCCGCGCTGGTTTCGACGCTCGTCTGCTTCGCTTCGGATCGGACGCTCGGTCGCTTCGACGGGGACGCTCGCCCAGCGCTGCCGCCGCGCCGGTCGAGCCGTTCGTGGAAACGCCCCCAATCCGCCGATTTATCGGGCCATTCGCCGCCCGCCTTGAGCCGGAAGCGTCGAAAGGGCGTTCTTTCGCAAGGGTCTGACGCCTCAAGCGCGAAGACCTGCCGGGTCGCGAACTACGTTGATGAGATCGCGCGCCAGCCCAGCCGCGCCGAATCCCCCCGTGCGCGGCGACCGGTAGCAGCCCTTTAGAAGCGTATGCGTCAGTCTGGCCGCCTTTTCGAGGCGGCTTGTCGCAGCGTAAAGCCGTTTCCGCGCCAGATAGCGGGCGGCGCGGCGCGAACAGAAATCGCCCATGAACCGGCACGCCTCGCCGCACCCGTCCTCGGCGGATTTTGCGCTGAACACGCCCCCATAGTAGCGGTACATGTCGGCGGCGACCTCGTAATCGTGCTTGATTCCAATTTGAGACATCTTGGCAGTCAGTTCCTCGCGCGCGTCTTTGGAGACATGGTAGGGCGTCGTGTTTTTCGCATGACGGCGATAGATGAGCAGTCGGTTTGGCAGACAGACGACACGTCCCGCCGCGTTGCAAAGCAGGGTCGCAAAACTGTCATGCGAAATCACTCTGGAGAATCCGAACTCTATCGGAAGTTCCTGATGCAGCCAGGCCTCGAACAATTTCCGCCGGACAACCAGCGCGCAGCCCCGGTGAACGAACATGAAATGAAACGCCATCGGCCCGCGCACGGATCGCCGCGCGAACCCGCGCTCTTCATGGCGGCTGCCGGTCGCGTCGTCGCGCAATATCCAGTTATGCAGGATGGCGTTCGGCCTGCTCCGCTTGATCTCGGCCTTGATAACCGCGATTTTGTCCGGCGTCCACTCGTCGTCCTGATCGCAGAAGGCCGCATAGTCCATTGTCGAGCGTCCGAAGGCGATCCAGAAACTGCGCGCATAGCCGACGTTGGTTTTGTCTTCGAGGACATGAACCGGAAAGGGGGCTTGCTCGGCGAAGCGGCGCAGTAGCTGCAATGTCGCGTCGCTCGAGCCGTCGTCCCGGACGATCATTTCATCGGGCGCGACCGTCTGTTTCAGGATGCTGTCGAGCTGCTCGGCAAGCCACGCCTCGCCGTTGTAAGTGGACATCACCACGCCGACGGTAGGTTCTCGCTCAGTCATTTGCGTTGAACTCGCCTTTCGCATTTTTCATCAGGCCGTAAAGCGTTGTCCCGACATTCGCGCCCAGTCCCGTCGCCGCCATCGTCAAGTTGAGCGTGATGATGCCCTGCGTTGTCGCGACGCGCCCGCTTGCAATCCAAAAAATCTGAACGCCGACCGCCATGCTGATATTGGCGGCGGTCGTGGTCCAGAACGCCCATTTGCGCGCTGTGTTCATGACAAAAAGAACGCCTGCCACATAAGCCAGGCTGGAGGACGTCACGACCGGAACGATCAGCGCGCCCAGCGAGGCGTATTTTGGCCCGATGAGCCAGAGCATCGCTCCGGGAAACAGCCAGGCAAATCCGACCGCGGCCAACCCCGTCAGCAGGCACGTCCCGAAGACCTGAACGAAGACGCGCCGCAGGTTTTCCCGGCTTGTTCGGGCGATCAGCGGTTCGATGAGAATTCCGTTCGCCGCGCTGAGAAGGCCGAAAACCTGAGCCAGCCGCCCCAGCGCCGCGACTTCCGCAATGTTGCGCGTGCTGCCGAAAATCGCGATCAGGGCCAGGGTGATCTGACCCTGGAACGCATAAAAAATCAGGCCGGGCCAGAGCGGCGCCAGATAGCGGCACATTTCGCGACGCACGGCCATGTCGGGCGCGTTCGGCTCCGTGACAATATCCGCCGAGGAACGCCGATACATAAATCCCGTGATGGCGACGGAAAGCCCGGAAAACCAGGCCGCCAGCCAGCCAAGCAGCGCGCCGACCAGATGCAGGCCGCCCGCCAGCAGGAGACGAACCAGGGATGCGGCCAGCGTCGCATGGTAATATGCGCGCAGGCGGCGATGGATCAGTAACGGCGCTCCGTACAGCATCCGCCCCTGAAAGAACACCGCCGTGACCACCGAACTCCACAGCAGGACTTTGGTGGCGAACGGCCAGGGCTGACGGGCAACAACGAGTGGAAACGCCACTGCCGAAGCCAGAGAAAGCGCCCAGAACATGCGGCTCCGATAGAACCGCGCGCAGCGAATATAGCCCCCCACCACGTGCGGGTCGTGGCCGCGCGTTCCCGCCAGCGCCACGATAGACCCGGAAAATCCCAGGTCAACCAGGATGTTCAGCATACTTTGAAAGGCGAAAACGACGCTGTACTGCGCGTAGGCTTCTATGGACATCCACCGCAGCAGCAGGAACCCGGTCACCATGTTGAGGGCTTGAATCAGACCCTGCCCTGTGAAAAACGCGGCCAGCGTCGCAAGCCGATTTTGCAGCGCGGCGCGGCGTGCGAAGAGGCGTCTGGAACGCCCCTTCGGTTCCGTAAGCGCCACGATCTTGTCTTCCCCAACCATGTTCTTCGCGCCTTGTCTCCGCAAACGTGAGGCCGCTACTTTGTCGCGGACGCCCCGGACGGGTTCGCTGTCTTCCACAAATCCTTTAGGGGAGGCAGGAGCGTTTGGGTGAAAGCGCGCAGGTCGGCGCGGCCCGGCTCCGTGTCAGGGGCGGTCATGCGGACGAACAGAGACATTCCGTCGGCGCGTCCGAAGGTATGCAAAACGAACTTTCGCAGCGCTTGAATTTTCCGTTGGCCCCCGGCGTCGCCCTGCTCGAAATCTACCTCGCCCGCCCACCAGTACCAGACCCGCGTCCGCACGCCATCGCGCTCGGCCCGCATCGTGTTGACAGTCTGGCCGCCGATTTGAATCGGGCGTCGGTCTGTGAGCTGCCAGCCTGAGCCGGGGAAGCATTCGTTCGGATCATGAAAATCCTCGCGGCGCTCGGCGGAAAGCAGCAGCAGTTCCACCTGTCGCCCGGACGTCCCCATGTAGTCACGGGTGACGATTTTCGCTGTCGGCAGTTTTTGCTGGACGAAATCGTCTACGGGCAGGTCGGCGTTCGCCGTCCATCCACCGATTTGCGGCGTAAAGGTTTCCACAGGCAGACGATGCATCGCCGGAACCGGAGCGCGCGGCAGGGCGTAAGCGCCGACCAGGGCCGCGCTCACCATCAGCAGGCCGATTAAAGAGAGAACCTTAGCGTTTTGCATCCCAGCAGTTTCCCCGCGCCCAGAAACAGGAAGAAGGCGATGATCAGCACGATGATTTCGGCCCAGTCATGCGCGATGTTCAGGGCGCGCACGCCGCCCAGCCACGTGACCCCGATCAGACCCGCCACCCGGATCGTATTGGCAAAGACGGCAATCGGAATGGTAATGACGACCAGCGCGATCCGCCGCCACCCGCTGATCTGAAACAGATAGCCGTACAGCAGAGAAAACGCGATCAGCGCGACCATTTTTTTGATGCCGCTGCACACGTCGGCCACTTCCAGCCGACAGCCCGGCACCTCTATCAAGTTGCCCGTCTGAATAATCGGCAGCCCCAGCGCTTTCATTATCAGCGCGCCGCCCTGCGAGCTGACGCGCTGCAGGAGCGCGCTGACAGGCTGCGTCACTTTGTCGGGGATGCCCCCCGCGGTCAGCAGAAACAGGACGGGAAAGGCGACGAGCCGCCACAACGCCCTGCCGTGCAAAATCAGAACGCTCCCCGCCAGAACCAACACCAGCGACCACATATTCAGGAACTGCGTATCCACGCGCAGCAGCCAGGCGCCCGCGCGCAGGAGCAGGCCGATGGCGAGGGGAGCCAGCCCCCAGGCGGATGGACGCGACTTCAGGGCGCGGATTTGCTCGCGCTGCAGCCAGAGCAGGCCCAGGCAGATGGGCGGAATGAAAAGACCGTGCGCCTGGTACTCGTCATGAAGCCACTGCTGCAAGGCGTCGGCCAGAACCGGCGCGTAAAGGACGATCACGCCGAGAAGGTACAGCTGCACAGTTAGCGGCCAGCGCAGAACCGCGCTCCAGGTCTTCGTTTTTTCGCTCTGCACAAGCGCGGTCGCCGGGTTCATTTCTACGTTCATCGTGTCTGCCTATTCGCGTCGCTGCGTGGCGTTGACGCGCGTCATCGCGCAACGCTGCGTTCATGGAGCGGGGCGTCGGGCGTCCTTGCGTGTCGCAATACGTCCTTGCGCGCCGCGGCGTATTGCGCGTGTCGCCTGCCCTGAAGGGAAGTCCGATTCAGGCGACTTCCACTTTTGCCGCCGCTTCGTCGCGCGTCGCTTCCATGCCAACGACGCGCTCCAGGATAATGGCGCGGTCGGGCAGGACGGCTTCGTTCTGCGGGCGGTTCGCGGCGGTTTGCGAGCGGGTCGCCTCGACAAAAACGCGGTAATATTGGGCCGCGATGCAGGAATTGGCGTAAAGGTCTTCCAGCGTTCGCCGCGCGTTCCGGCCCATGCGCGCCACGTCTTCGGGCGCGGCGGCCAGGCGCTCCAGCGTTCGAATCAAAGTTTCGGTATCGCCCGGATCAATCTGTATGCCGCTGCGGGACTCGGTGACGACGAGCGCCGCCTCGGATTCCGGCCCGACGAGGGCGAGCGAGGGACGGCCCGCCGCCATGTTGCTGTAAAGCTTGCTGGGAACGCACAGGCCTTCCATGCCTTTTTCCAGCGTGACCAGGCAGACGTCGGCGGTGGCGAGCATATCGGAGAAATCTTCAAAAGCCACGAAGGGGAAAACCCGGACGTTGGCGATGTTCTCGGCGGCGACGCGGTCTACGATATGCTGGCGCTGCGCGCCTTTGCCGATGAGGGCGATGGTGACGTCCCTGCCCTGCAGGGCTTTGGCGGCGTCCAGGATCGTGTCGAAATTGTGGTAGCGTCCGAAGTTGCCAGCGTACAGCGCCACGAAACCGTGCAGGTCGTGTTTGGCGCGGAAGCGGCTTTCTCGGCTGGCGGGGACGACTTGATCGGGGTCGAAGCCGATGGGAATG
>JBBRNU010000035.1:0-14105 GCA_038230115.1 Chthonomonadales bacterium
CGCCGCCCGCCCATGCGGGCTGTGAATGTCAGAACGGGGAATTATTCCCGTTCTCTCCCGTTCTTTCCGTTCGCTCGGCTTCGCATTTAAGGAGGGCTGCCTTGATTGAACCCGCGCTTGATATGGCGTTTCTCAAGCCGCTGACCGAAGCGCCGTCGGTCGGCACGGCGTGCGGCCCGGTCGTGAACCTGCTGACCGAACGGTTCGGAACGGATTATACGCGCACGCTGGTTCCCGACGCTTTCTGTTTGTTCCAGAAGGCGGGCGCAAGGCCGGAACAACTCAAAGCCGTCTTCATCGCGCACATGGACGAGGTCGGCGGCTGCGTGTACGGCCCGCATCCGGCAGGCGGACAGGGCTTTCAGGCGCGTTTCTGGGGCAACAAACCGGAGATTTTCGCGAACGCACGCTTGCAGGGCATGGACTATCTGGCCGAGAGCGCTTCCGAAGCGTTTCCCGTCACGGCGCAAACCGTCACGGTTCCGAACGAAGACCCGCGCCTTGTCCTGCACGGCGAAAACATTCGCCCCTATCGCACGGTCTGGACGTTCCGCGAGGAGACGACCTTCGATGTCGAGGGCGACACGATTTCCGGCAAAGCGCTCGATCCGCGCGTCACGCTGTACGCGGTTGTGGAAGCGGTGCGCGCGTTGGACAGCCCCGAAATCGGCGCGCTGCTCGTGATGGCCGAGGAATGCGCGATGGACGTGGCGCGCAAGGCCGTCACGTATTTGCAGCGGAACGCGCCCGGTCTGGCCCTGATCGTCAACGCCGACGTTCCGTGGATCGAAAATATCGGCGAGGGGCGGCTCGATCTGCCCGCAATCCGCATTTTCGAGGGCCGGAATTTCATTGACCCTATGTTCGGCATTCGCGTATCCGATCTCCTTGAGGCGCAGGGCGTGGAATTTCACCTGTCCGCCGCGCGCAGCGGCAGCCAGACGCTGCTCTTCACGCCGCTCGCGCCCACGCTTTCCATCGCCCTGCCGAGCAGTGACGTTCATCTGCCCCGCGTGGACATGAGCCTGAAAGGGACCGCGCGCTGTCTGACGCTCCTGCGCGCGATTGGCGAAAACGCCCTGAACGGCAAACTTGCGGCTCTCCAACCGTGAAAAACGAACGGGTTTGCGCGCGGGAACAGGGCGGCGGTGAAATTCGCTGGCATGGATAATGCAATACGGAGAAGCAGGATAAATTCGGGAAGGAGCGTTGGCAATGGAAGCGAAAACAGATAGGGAAGCGGAAGCCAGAATGGAAGCGAAAAACGCGCTGGGCGGCCCATTAGAACCCTGCTCGATGCAGCCCCTGACCGGCTATCAGCGGGACGGCTGCTGCAATACCGACGCGCAGGACAGAGGATTGCACCTCGTGTGCGCGCAGGTCACGCAGGCCTTTCTCGATTTCACGCGGTCGCAGGGCAACGACCTTTCCACGCCCGCGCCCGACTACGGCTTTCCCGGTCTGAAGCCGGGCGACCGCTGGTGTCTGTGCGTGGATCGCTGGCTCGATGCCAAAGACGCGGGCGTCGCGCCGCCGCTGATCCTGGCCGCCACGCATCAGAAAGCCCTTCAGCACGTCTCGCCCGAAACGCTGTACGCTTACGCCCTCGACGCGCCGGAAAAATAACCGACGGGTTGCGCCGCGTGCAGCGCTCTTGAAATATTTCTCGCAAGAAGAACGTTCCAAACGCCTTTTCTGCCATTCTTCCCGAACGAACCGGCATTTTCGCGTCGTCCCTATTTTGGGACAAATCGGCAGGTATCGTTTGCCCTCGCCTATACGTCAAATTGAGTATTCCCCGCGCTCTGGCCGCCGTTTCCCTTGCCCCGCGCGCTGAAAAAGAAAAATCGCTGCGCCCGACGGAATGAACGTCCGGCCTGCGTCGCCATAATGCGGGCCACTATTTGCAATGCAATCGAGAGGCAATTCCATGAACTTATCCCCCGTCGGCAGAGTCGCCGGACGCGCCGTTCGCGGCCTGCTGGCTTCCACGCTCTTCGCCGCCCTTCTAACCGTTCTCCCTTTCTCGCATCTGGCGGCCCGCGCGCAGGTATCCGTCCTGACGCAGCATAACGACAACAGCCGCACCGGAGCCAATCTCGGCGAAACCGCGCTCACGACCGCCAGCGTCAACAGCGCGCAGTTCGGCAAGGTCTTCACGCGGACGGTGGACGGCGAAATCTACGCGCAGGCGCTCTATGTTCCCAACGTCGCGGTTCCGGGCCAGGGAACGCACAACGTCATTTACGTCGCGACGATGAACAACTCGGTTTACGCCTTCGACGCCGACGCCCCGAACGCCGCCACGCCGCTCTGGACGAAAAACTACGGCCCGCCCGTTCCCGCCTCCGACGTGCAGTGCTGTTGTACGGATATTTCGGTGAAAATCGGCATTCTCGGCACGCCGGTCATTGACCCGGCCACGCAGACGCTGTACTTCGTCCACCGCACCAAGAAAAGCGACAACACCTACCACCAATATCTGCACGGCATTGATCTCGCGCAGGGCGGCGAAAAATTCAACGGGCCGGTCGAGATTGCCGGCAGCTACGGCGCGCACACGTTCGATCCCCGCATTCACAATCAGCGACCGGGCCTGCTCCTCCTCAACGGCGTTATCTACATCGCGTGGGCGTCGCACAACGACTGCGGCGATTATCACGGCTGGGTCATGGGCTACGACGCCGCCAACTTGACCACGCAAAAGGCGATTTACGACGCGACCTCGCAATCGTCCGGCAGCGACGGCAAGGGCGGCATCTGGCAGGCCGGGCAGGGGCTGACCGCCGACAGCGACGGCAACATCTACGCCATGACCGGCAACGGCGCGTTCAACGCCAACACGGGCGGCGCGAACCTGGGATGCAGCTTCATCAAGTTTCGGCCCAACCTGACCGTCGCCGACTGGTTCACGCCCTTCAACGTGGACAATTTGAACGGTGCGGACGCCGATCTGGGCGCGTCCGGCGTGCTGGGCCTGCCGGGAACCAACTACCTCGTCGGCGGCGGCAAAGAAGGCAAAATCTACCTGCTGGATCGCGGCGGGATGGGCCATTTCCACGCGGGCAGCGACAACCAGATCGTGCAAAGCTTCGACGCCTGCAACGGGCATATTCACGGCTCGCCCATCTACTACAATTCGCCGGTCAACGGGCCTTCGATTTACGTCTGGAGCGAGCAGGACAACCTGAAAGTTTTCAAGTTCACCGGCTCCTCGTTTCAAACCACGCCCCTCGCCTACAGCGCGACGACGGTTCCGGGCGGAATGCCGGGAGCGATGCTCTCGATTTCGGCCAATGGCAGCGCGGCGGGTTCGGCCATCGTCTGGGCCGCGCACCCGCTGAACGCCAATGCCAACAATAATGTTGTCGAAGGCATTCTGCGCGCGTATGACGCTTCCACCGTCGTTCTGGACGGGAACGGCGTTCCGCGCCTGAAGGAACTCTGGAACAGCAAGCAGAATGCCGGGCGCGACAATCTGGGCAATTTCGGCAAGTTCTGCCCGCCGACCATCGCCAACGGCAAAGTTTACATGGCGACGTTCGGCGCAGTCGGCTCGCCGCTGGGTTCCGGCCAACTGGTCGTCTACGGCCCGATCACGCCGACCGCGCCCGACGCGCCCGCCAGCCTGAGCGCTTCGGCTGGCGACGGGCAGGTCAGTCTGGCCTGGACGTCGGTCGGCAATGCGACGAGCTACAACGTGAAGCGCAGCGCGACTGCGACCGGCGCGTACACGACCATTGCCACCGGCGTCGTGAACCCGGCCTACACCGATACCGGCCTGACCAACCGCAAGACCTATTACTATGTCGTCAGCGCCGTGAACGGGATTGGCGAAAGCCCGAACTCGAATCAGGCCAGCGCCACGCCCGATACCGGCATTCCGATTGGCCTGGGGCCGGTCGCCGACGCTTACGTGCGCTCCGGGATTTATGGCGACCAGAATTTTGGCGCCGACCCGCAGTTGGTCGTGAAACTGTCGCCGCCCGACTTCACGCGCAACACGTTCCTGAAATTCGACCTGTCGTCGGTGCGCGGCAAAATTCTTGGCGCGACCCTGCGGCTTTATGGCGCGCGGGAGGGAGCCAACACGTCGGCCAGCGACTCGGCTTACGGCGTCAATGATACCGCCTGGTCGGAAACGGGCATTACCTGGAACAACCAGCCCGCGCTGGGCGCCAAACTCAGCACGATAACGGTGACGCCGACCGCGAAATATTACGAGTGGGACGTGACCGCGTTCGTGAGGGCGCAGAAGGCGACCGGCAAAACGCAGGCCACGCTCGCCGTGACGATGGACAGCCTGCCCCCCGACGGCTTCCGGGACAACTTTAATTCGCGCGAGGCGGGAACCAACGCGCCGCAGCTCGTGGTAGTCGTCGCCAAGCCGGGGCCGCCGAACTATCCCAATGGGTTCGCCGACGTGAGCGACCTGACGTTCAACGGCAGCGCGCGGCAAAACGGGACGAAATTGGAATTGACGGATGGCGTCAACTGGGAAGCGGGCAGCGTGTTTTACAACACGCCGGTCAGTCTGGCCTCGTTCCGCACCGCTTTCGACTTTCAGCTGACGAACCCGGACGCCGACGGCATGACGTTCACAATTCAGGGCGTCGGGCCAACCGCGCTGGGGAGCGCGGGCGGCGGCCTGGGCTACGGGCCAGACCCAGGCGGCGGCCCAACCACAAACATCAGCGCCAGCGCCGCCATCAAATTCGACCTCTACAACAACATTGGCGAAGGAGTCAATTCGACCGGCCTGTTCACCAACGGCGCGGCTCCGGGCCTCCCGTCCGTTGACCTGAACGGCTCCGGCATTGATCTGCACAGCGGCCACGTACTCAACGTGGGCGTGACGTACAACGGCGCGACCCTCCGGGTCACGATCACCGACAACACAACCGGCGCAACCGCGACGCAGGCCTACACGGTGAACCTGCCGCAGCTTATCGGCGCTCCCACCGGGTATGTTGGCTTTACCGGCGGAACCGGCGGGCTGGCGGTCATCCAGGATATTTTGTCCTGGACGTTCGGCCCCTATGCCGTCAAGCAAAAAGGCCCGGTTATCCAGATAAACCCGACGCAACAGTAGGGAAGACACCTAACCCCCGACCCCATTCCCCGCTGGGCAGTTCACCTAACCCCCGGCCCCTTCCCCACCGGGGAAGGGGGAGACTGAACAGGAAATTCGTTCGTAGAGCGCAAGGTTAGCAGGTTGGAGGCGCTTTTTCTCTTGTTTCGTCTCTTTTGGGAAGAAGCGCGCGGTTCTTGTTTCGTCACCCCCTCCCCCGGTGGGGAAGGGGGCCGGGGGGTTAGGCGTTTGGCTTTTCCTGAATGCGATCGGAATTCGGAATAAGGAGTCAGCACAAGCCGATGCGGAAACGAGCGCGGCGAGGACAATGGCGGCGGTCGGCCTTGCTGGTCGGCCTGCTGGCAGCCGTGTGTTGGGGCGGGGCGGGGCGGACACAGGTGGAAAACCCCGTTCGCTACGCTATTGCCGACCTGGGCCTCCTGCCGCGCAGCGTCAACGACATCGGGCTGGCGCTCAACGCGAACGGCGTGGCGGCGGGCTGGCGCGGCGAAACCAGCGGGCGGGCGCGGGCCTGCGTCTGGCGGCAGGGCGCGGCGCAGGAATTGGGCCTGCTGGCCGGGTATACCGAAACCTATGCGGCGGCCATCAACGCCAACGAGCAAGTCGTGGGGCTGGCGAAAGCGCCGGGAGACGCCCGGTTCTGCCGCGCGTTCCTATGGGAGAAGGGCCGCCTGCGCGATCTGGGCGCGCTCGGCGGCCAATACAGCAGCGCCCGCGCCCTCAACGACGCGGGCCAGATTGTCGGCGGCGCGACCCGTTCCGACGACACGATGCACGCCTTCCTGTGGGAACGCGAGCGAATGCAGGATTTGGGAACGCTGGCAGGCGGCGACTTCAGTCTGGCGGATGGCGTCAATCGCGGCGGACAGGTTGTCGGCGCGGCCAATAGGACGGCCAACGGCAGCAGTCATGCGTTCCTGTGGGAACGGGGACGAATGCGCGATCTGGGTCTGCTGCCGGGCGGCGCAGCCGCGCACGCGCACGCCATCAATGACAAAGGGCAGGCGGTCGGCTGGGCCGGCGCGGCCTCTGGCGAGACGCATTCGGTCTTGTGGCAAAATGGGCAGGCGATTGATTTGAGCGCGCCGGACAGCGACGTCAACGCGGCCTGGGACATCAATAATCGGGGACAAATCGTCGGCAACTTCGCCAACGCGCGGCAACGGATGCGCGCGTTTGTGTGGGAAGCGGGGCGAATGCGCGACTTGAACGCCCTGATCGCTCCCGGCTCCGGCTGGACGCTGCAATTCGCCTGCAAAATCAACGACCGGGGGCAGATCATCGGCAAAGGCCTGCGGCAGGGCGAAACGCACGCTTTCCTATTGACGCCGCTCAAGCCCGGCCCCATGCCTGCGACAGAGAAAAGCGGCGCGCATGAGTAAACCTGGTTTCGCGGGACGACTGCGAACGCTTTTGCAATTCAGTTGGGCGGCGGGCGGGCTGATCGCCGCCCAATCGAGCGGCGCGCGGCAGAACCCTGTTCCGTCCTCGCCCCCTCCGCATCTGACGGTCGTCGCGCAGGCGGGCGTGGAACGCACGGCCCCTGATGCCGGTCGCCACGTTTTCGGCAGGGTCAGCCTGCTGCAAACCGTGCGGCTGGACTACACGTTCGCCCTTCGCAACGACAGCCGGACCGCGCTTGTCATAGACACGGTGCAGACTTCGTGCGGCTGCACCAGCGGCCTTCTCGCCGGTAAAGACAAAAGCGCGCATCCGACCATCGCGCCGGGCGAGACGGTCGCCCTCCCGGTCTCGCTCGACCTGACGCAGGCGCATCCCGGCCCGTTCTCGAAATACGTCTGGGTCAACGCCCTGGGCGCAGCCTCGCCCGTCGCCACGCTGGAAATCGCCGCCGACCTTGCGCCCGCCGTTACGTTCACGCCGTCCGTGCTGAATTTCGGCGCGCTTGCGGCGGGCAAGGGGGCCGCGCTGACCCTGACCGCCGCGCTGGATACCCGCCTGCTCGCAGCGGGCCGTCCGCCCCGACTCCTCTCGTCCAACCCTGACGTCGAGATTACCGCCGCGCCTGCCCCCGGCCCCCCGCCTGTTTCATCCCCGCTGCCCCCGATCCCGGCCAGCAAAACGATCCGCCTGCAAACGTATACGCTGCGCCTCTCGCCGCGTGCGCGCCTGGGGCAGGTGCGTGGGACCGTCTCTTTTGAGCCGCCTGCTCCGGGCGCGAATTTAGAGGGAACGACAGCGGACAGGGCCACCGTCGCGCTCAAAGGCGTTCAGGCGCTGCTGACCGGGCAAGTCGTCGGCTCCCTCCGCGCCAACCCGCAAATCCTGGTTTTCGGCTCGGTCGTCGAAGGGCGGACGGCCACGCAGCGCATTACGCTGGTTGGCGTCGCGCCCGGCGCGCTCGACGGCCTGAAAATTTCCTGCACGCTCGCCTCGCTGACCGCGCGTCTCTTACCGACCCGCGTCCACGCCGCTTTGTCCGCCGCCCCGCTCGGAACGCCTGCAGACGCCGCCCTCCCGGAGAGGATTCTGGAAGCGACGCTGGACGGACAAACCCCGCCCGGCGGCTTGCAGGCTGAAATCTGCATCACGACCGCAAAGGGCGAGCGGCTGATTGTCCCCGTCCTCGGCAGCATCCTCCGCGCCCCAACGGGAAAATAATGTTGTTCCACCTCACAATTTGTTGAAGTGGCGCTAGAGGCCTCTCTTAGAATTTTTAATCCCCAGCTTTTTCTGCCGCCAAAATAAGATAATCATGGCGCGGTTCTGCAAGCATCGGCCATTGATCAGGAAAATAAGCGACGACCTTGTTGAGAATGCCATGCTCGGTTTCCGGCAGGGGTTCCAGTCGAAACCGATTGGATTGCCACATGGCTTCAGTGACGTAGGGATAGAATTTTAACTGACCGCCTGATTCTCCGTACCACTCTACGCGTGTTCCGCGCCCATCATTTCCTACCAAGCGCCGAGCCGCAATTTCTTGTCCTCGAACAATGCGAGGCGGTGGAAAAGACCACTCCAAAGCATCTGCGTCCACGCTGCCAAGTCCAAATTGAAAGAGTTGATAGTCGCCTGTCCGGTTCCATAGCAATAGGAGATAGCAACTCCCGTCCAAATCTATGCTGCCACCCATCGCCACGCTTTCAGCCTGATGCCACGACTCAAGCAATTTTAGGAGAGCGACGCCAACTTCGCGGGGACTGTCTTTATAATTAGCCTGGTTTAGGTTTTTCGTAGACAGGTAATCCCAAAACTTTCCTAACGAGTTGGAGACCTCAATAGTTGCCCGCCCATCCCGGTCTATTCGATTCAGTTCAGAGCGCATTTTGCAGGAGAGACCATACTTAGGCGCGCTCGCGAACGAGCCAGGGCGAGCAAGAACAACATCAAAAATCTCTTTGCTCTCCTAGGCTCTGCCGGTCAACGCCATGGCGACCGAACGCTCAAAACCTCGCCAGCCCGGAAGAGTGCGACCATTCTCCGCAGCGAGCATTCCGGTTCCATCTTGATAGGCGCTCAGCAGGAGGCGTATCTTTTCAACCTCGCCTGTAGTTGGGGGGCGATCAACGAACGGTAGCGACATTATGTAACCTTATCTTGTATTGATGCCGCTGGCAGGTTCAGCGTGTCTTTCAAAAGCGAGTCGGTAGATACCTCAAACAGAAGAGACACGCCCAGTGCAAACTCGACAGATGGTATTTTCTTGCCCGCTTCCAACTCGCTCATATAACCATGCGAGGCATGACCGAGAGCTTGGGCGAGTTCTTTGAGCGTCAAGCCCTGTCGTGTCCGAAGAGTGTGCAACTTTTCCCCAAATCGAGTGATTTTTACTCTTGACAAGTATTCGCCATTGTGCTAGAATGTCTCTAATAGAGACACAGGTGGTTTGAAATTTGAGGATGCCTTGAAAAAGACGAACGAACGGGCGGTTGAAGGCGAGATAGTGAGTAGCCCCATTAAATTAAATGGGTCGGCGGAAAGTCACGCCTTCGTAAGCGCATCATTGACCTGCTTCCTACTCACTCCTGCTACGTCGAGCCGTTCGCTGGAGCTGCTTGGGTGCTGTTGGGAAAACCTCCCAGTCCGGTCGAGGTACTGAACGATATTGATGAGGAGTTGGTAAATTTCTTCCGTGTCGTTAAAGCGCGTCCACAAGATTTAATAGCATCCTTTGAGTGGGAACTCGTTGCGCGCGCTGAATTTGAGCGGTTGGCTAACCTCGACCCCTATGCGCTCAATGAGATCGAGCGCGCTCACCGTTTCTATTACCTCATCATGGCAGGTTGGGGCGGCGAACTCAATTACCCTCGCTTTCAGACAAGCGTCACCGATGGCGGCGGCGGCAATCGTCTGATTGGAGCATTAAAAACCCTGGAACAGCGATTACAACCCGTTCATAACCGCCTGCGCTCGGTTATTGTCGAGTGCCTCGATTGGCGCAAGTGTATGGAACGCTACGACCGGCCAGAGACCGTTATGTATGTGGATGCTCCCTACCCGAAAAACGGTTGCAACTATCGACATAATATGCGCTCATGGGAAGAGCACCTGGAGTTGGCCGACCGCCTCAAACGCTCCGCCTGCCAGTGGATATACTCCTCCTATAATACCCCGGAAGTCCAGGCTCTTTTTCCCGGTTACCACATCATCCCAGTTCAATCAGCATCGGGTATGAAGACTGGAAGAAAGAGCGCTTCCTCAGAAGAAGACGCCGTGACTGAAACCAGTGGGCGTGTTCTCAACAACGAAATTCTGGTTGTCAACTTCCCGCTTCCGCAACAAACGGTAGCGAGGCCGCGTGAAGCCGGGCAAGACCTGTTTACCCCAGATGCTATCCGGCCTGCATAACAGAAAGTAATCTTGTTGAATTTTCGCCTGAGCGCCTTTGAAATCCTCCCTTCGTGCTTCTGCGCTTCTGTGTTCAAAACGATCGGCTCGCATCTGTAGCGCTTAATTTTGCGATGACGTCCTCTTTTTACAAAATTAGCCTTTCGCACGACAACGCGAACCGACGCTGGGAAGGAAATTAGACGAGACGAAAAGCAGGAAATCGAGCGGGGCGGGGCCAACAAAACCGCCGGGTGAAACAACCCGAACCCATCCCTCTTTTTCAGGAGCCAGATTTCATGCCTATTCCCCGCCCGGAGTACCCGCGCCCGCAGTTTGTTCGCTCGGAATGGCTTTGCTTGAACGGCGAGTGGCAGTTCGAGATTGACGCGGGCGACAGCGGCAAAGAGCGCGGCCTGACACAAATAGAACGCGAATTGAGCGCGCGGATCACCGTGCCGTTCTGCCCCGAATCACCGCTTTCCGGCGTTGGAAACACCGATTTTCTGCACGCCGTCTGGTATCGGCGCGTGGTCGAAATTCCCGCCGTCTGGACGGGCCAAAACGTTCTGCTGCACTTTCAGGCCGTAGATTACGACACAACGGTCTGGATCAACGGCAAAGAAGCCGGAAGGCATCGCGGCGGCTTTACGCCCTTCACGATAGACCTGCGCGGGCTGGCGCGGCCCGGCGAAACCGCGACGATTGTTGTGCGCGCCCGCGACGAAAACCGCATTTCGCAGCCGCGCGGCAAGCAGTCCACGCAGTATGCGCCCTACTCCTGCTTTTATACCCGCACGACCGGCATCTGGCAGACCGTCTGGATGGAGCCGGTTCCCGACGTCGCTCTGCGCCGCCCGCGCCTGACCCCGGACGTCGCCAACGGCCTGATCCGCCTGGAACAGCCGCTCACGAACAACCGGCCCGGCCATCGTCTGCGCGCCGTTCTTCGGGACGCCGGGGGCGACATCGCGACCGTGACCTGCCGCGCCAACCTGGATTTGACCCCGCGTCTCGACCTGCCCGTTCCCCCGGAGCGTCGCCGCCTGTGGTCGGTGGAAGACCCGCATTTGTACGATCTGGAAATTACCCTCCTCGACGCGCAGGACAACATTGTGGACCAAGCCGCGAGCTACGCCGGGCTGCGAAGCGTGACGCTGGACGGCCCCGTCGTTCGCATCAACGACGCGCCGGTCTTTCAGCGCCTGGTTCTCGATCAGGGCTACTACCCCGACGGCGTGATGACCGCCCCGACCGACGATGCCCTGGAACAGGATATTCGGCTGTCGCAGGCGGCGGGCTACAATGGCGCGCGGCTGCACCAGAAAGTATTCGAGGAGCGGTTTTTGTACCACGCCGACCGGCTGGGCTACCTCGTCTGGGGCGAGTTCGGCGATTGGGGCTGCAGCGGGCATGGGCCGCAGCACGATCATCAGCAGCCCGGCATCGCCTACGCCGCGCAGTGGCTGGAAGTCCTGGAGCGCGACTATTCCCACCCGGCCATCATCGGCTGGTGTCCGCTCAACGAGACCGCGCAAACGCTGGGCGACCGCATCGCCACGCTCGACGACGCGACGCGGGCATTGTTCCTGGCGTGCAAGGCGATGGATACGACCCGGCCTGCCCTCGACACCTCCGGCTACGCCCACCGCGTCCCGGAAACCGACGTGTACGACTCGCACGACTACATTTACGAGATGGATTTTCAGGAGGGATTGGAGCGGTTCCTTGCGCGGCACAGCGGCCTGCCGGAAGGACAAGCCTTCACCAATCCGAGCGCCGACCGTCTCCTGTCCGGCGCGACGCGGCCCGTCTGGTCCACGCCGTATCGCGGGCAGCCCTATTTCGTCAGCGAGTTCGGCGGCCTGAAGTGGAACCCGAACGCGCCGATCAAATCCGCCGAGGAGAACCAGAAGGAGCGCAAAACCAGTTGGGGCTACGGTTCCGACCCGGTTTCCGTCGAGGACTTCTATCGTCGTTTCCAGGCGCTGTGCGACGCCCTTCTGGACAACCCCTATATGTTCGGCTACTGCTACACGCAATTGACCGACGTGTACCCCGAAGAAAACGGCCTGTACGACTTTCACCGCCAGCCGAAGTTCGACATGGCGCGCATCCACGCCATTCAGCAGCGCCCCGCCGCCATAGAACTTGAAAATTCGGGGAAGTAAGCCCTTTCAATTTCAAGACAAAACTTTCCCTCCGCTTTCCGCCCCCGTCGGTCCCAGCAATTTGGAACCGACGGGGGCGGAAATTTGTTTGGTTGATTGGCGGGTTCGCTGTGAGAATTGTCACAGCGGCGTCATTTTGTCGTGACGCAATGCCGGAAAGAGGTATCATAGAGCTGGTTGCCGTTGGCGAAAGTTTGCCTCTTATAGCAGGCACGGCCCCGCCAGTGGCGACGAAATGAATTTCTTCGCTGGGTAGCCTGCGGCTGTGTGGCCTTCGGACACCATGAAAGCATTATTGAAATCTTTGCTGACTCTCGTGTCCGAAGGACACACGGCGGAACGCCACAAGCGAAGAAATTCATTTCGTCGCTGTTCGCTGCTCGCCGCGCTACTTTCGACAACAATACATTTCATCGCCGCCATATTTCTGAACCCGTCTCGCGGGGCGCGTTCGCCCGCCGGTAGGGAGAAGGGCAAATCCCTCGTCAAATTATGGAAAACTCCGGCGCGACCAATCTGACCGATCCGCTGCGACAGCAGGAGAGCCTGCGTCAGGTCATCGAGTCCATCAGCAGCGAACTGGAACTGCGCCCGCTCCTGACGCGCATTATTCGCCATGCCTGCGAACTGCTCGACGTCGAGAACGGAACCATTGGACTGCTCGACCCGGATCGGCAGGTGATTCGTACCGAAGCCGCCCACCGGATGCCGCCCGACGAAATCGGAGCCGAAATGCCGTCCGGGGTCGGCGTGTTCGGTCATGTGTATCTGCATCAACAGCCGACCATTTTTGGGCGCTACGCCGATTCCGGCAGCCTGACTTATCCCGATTTGCAGGATTATACCGTGCTGGGCGTCCCCATCTCCTGGCGCGGAAAACTCATCGGCGTGTTCGGCCTGGGTTCGCCTCCCCCCCGCCGCTTCGATTCGCACGACGTCGAAGTTCTCTCCCTTTTCGCCAAACACGCGGCCATCGCCATCGAAAATGCGCGCCGCTACGAGCGAGAGCAGCGCCAGACCAGCCGGCTGGCGCGCATCGCTCGGATCGGGCATATGCTGACCGCCGACCTGACGATTGACCAGCTGCTTGAAACCGCCATCACCGCTATCCACAAGCTGCTCGGTTACCCCAATGTCGCCATTCCCTTGCTTGACCCGGAAGACCCCGACATGCTGCGGCTGCGATTTTATGGCGGCTCATGCGGCCAGCCGCGAAATCGCGAATACCGATTTTCGACTCGCCTCGGAATCATGGGAGCCGCCGTGCGCGAGCGGAAAGCGCAGCTCGTCAACGACGTTCACGCAGACCCCCGCTACATTCCCACGCCCGGCGTGACCGGCATCGTCGCCGAACTCGCGCTGCCCATCCGGCTCGGCAGCCGGGTTTATGGCGTCTTGAACGTCGAAAGCGACCAGCGCTTTGCGGAAGAAGACCGCGTGGGCCTGCAGGCGCTGGCCGATCTGCTGGCGGTCGCTATCGAGAACGCCCGCCTGTTTACGAACACGCAGCGCGCGTTGGGCGAAATGCAGTTTTTGTATGAAACAAGCCGACGCATCAGCACGGCGATGGATCGCGATCAGGTGATTACCGCTTATCTGGAGCAGGTCGGCGCGCACCAACGCTACGCCTGCAGTATCGCCGGGTTCGAGCGGCCTGAGCGCGCCGACGAGGCCGAGTTGTGGGTGCAGGGAAGCTGGGATTGGGAGGAAGGCGTCACGCTGAACGAACGGCGTCTCCCCCCGCTGTCTGGCAGTCTGGCCGCCGCCTTGAACGCCGGGCAAACCGTGACAATCGCCGACGTCGCGGCTGACCCGCGCCTCGCAATGGCATCGTGGAACCTGCAGCGTCAACAGCGCGCCCTGGCGCTCGTGCCGCTGATGGCGCACGGGCAGTGCATCGGAATGCTGCTTCTAAGCCATCCCCAGACGCAGGCGTGGCGTGACGACGATCTGCGCCCCTATCAGGCGACTGCCGTGCAGCTCGCGACGGCGCTGCACAGCCGGGATCAGTATCTGATGCTCAACGAGCGCAGTCAGCAGGTCGCGGCGCTGGC
>JBBRNU010000036.1:0-14000 GCA_038230115.1 Chthonomonadales bacterium
AATCCATCCCGAATACAAAGCCACGACCGTCACCTGCCAGTGCGGCAACGTGTTTGAAACGCGCTCGACCCGCGACAATATCCGCGTGGAAATTTGCTCCACCTGCCACCCGTTCTACACGGGCAAGCAGAAGATTGTGGACACCGAAGGCCGCGTCCAGAAGTTCCTTTCGAAGTACAATATGAACAAGTAGGCGCGCGTAAAACCGCCTGCTTTGCAATACGCGCGTCTCTGATTGTCTGCGGGCTAACGCGAACGGACAGCAGAGACGCGCTTTTTTGCCATTGGACGGCAGGACGAAAAGTCTTGTCGAAGTCGGCGTCGCCATCGAAGGCGAGCCGAAAGATTTAGAATCGCGCCGCATTGCAGGACAGGGCGAGGAGCAGTCGCGTGGAGAAGGACAGTCGGGCGGGGGAAACGGTCGCGCCGTCGAAGGACGTACTGCAATACGGCGGGCAGGCGGTCATCGAGGGCGTCATGATGCGGAGCAAGCATTATTTCGCGGTCGCCTGCCGCCGCCCGGACGGGCGCATTGTCGTACAGCGCGAGGCCGTAGATCGCGGCATTATCAGCAAATTGAAGTGGCTGAACAAGCCGTTTCTGCGCGGCACGCTGGCCCTTGTGGACGCGATGGCGCTGGGCAGCAAAGCCCTTTCATTTGCCGCGAACGTCCAGCTGCGCGCGGAAGCCGAAATCGCGGCCGCGAAAACCGCGCGGGGCGACATGAGCGTTGGCAATTTACCTGACCCCCCGGCCCCCTCCCAAGCGCCGACGCGCTCCCCTTTCCCCACCGGGGAAGCCATGCTACCTAACCCCCCGGCCCCCTTCCCCGCCGGGGAAGGGGGAGGCGAAACAAGAACTGCGGACTTTCTCCCGGAGCGGGAGCGCGAAGTTCTTGCCGAGATCAGCAACGCGGCGGGGTTGGCGACCGGCCCGGCAGTCGCTTCGGTCGCTCCCATGCCCAAAAGCGGGCGCATCAACGACATCGCGGTCGGCGGCGCGCTGGGCTTTACCCTTGTCGCCGTCATCATTTTTCGCTCCATCCCGACCCTGCTGACCGAATTTGTGTCGAAACACTGGGCCTTGCACGCTTCCAACCTCGTCCTGAACGCCTTCGACGGCCTGATCCGCATGGGCCTGTTTTTCGGCTACATCCTCGCCATTTCGTTCATGCCGCAAATCCGCGAGGTCTTCAAGTATCACGGCGCGGAACACAAGGCCATCAACACGCTGGAAGCCGGACTGCCCCTGACGCGCGCCAACGCCCTCGCCGCGTCGCGCATTCATCCCCGCTGCGGCACGAGTTTTCTGTTTGTCGTCTTCTTTGTAGACCTGCTCGTCTGCCTGTTTCTGCCGCGCCCGGTCTGGTATCTTCGCATTCTGCTGCATCTCGCCATGCTGCCCCCGGTCGCGGGCCTGGCCTACGAGGTCATCAAATTCGCGGGCCGCTACCGGCGCAACCTGTTCGTCATGGCCGCGTTCGCGCCGGGGATGTGGTCGCAGTATCTGACGACGCGCGAGCCGGAACCGCGCCAGATCGAAGTCGCCCTCGCCGCGCTTTACTCCGTCCTCCAGGCTGAAGGTCACGAAACGCCGCAAGCCGAGGCCGCTCTGAAAAATGACCCGCTCGAAAATGAACCGGCGCTCGCCTGAACGCGCTGTCGGGTTAATTTGCGCGCGGAGGGCGGGTGGGAAGCGACGCGGTCTTGAGAACCCGCTTGCCCAGATTGGCGACGAAGAAGGCGCGCACGTCGAAAAGCGCGTTGGGGTTGAGAACGTGGCCCGACGCCCAGCGTTTCACCTGCTCCGGCTCCTTCGCGTGCGCGGCGGCGATCAGGGCTTCCGAGGCTTCCGGCGGGATAATCTCGTCGTTTTTGGCGACGATAATCAACAGGGAGCGCGGCGCGATTCGCCCGACATAATACACCGGGTCGGTTACATTCGCGATGTCCTCGACCTTTTTCAGGACGTCCGGTGTAACGTGAATCGGCCAGTGCGCTTTCAGGACAGGATAGCGGTCAATGTTTTTGACGATGTTGACCAGCCCGCCGCCTGGAACCGCCAGGCAAAAACAGGCGACGCGCGGCTCGACGCCCCCGAAGACCGCCCCCAGCATCGCGCCCTGCGAGAACCCCAGATACCCAATTTTCGCGTTGTCAATGTCCGCCCGCGTCGCCAGATAATCTACGGCGCGGCGCAAATCAACCACGCTTTGCACCCAGGCATCGCGCATCGTATAGGAATCCGGCATGTGAATCTCGCCGCTGCGATGGGGGCGGGCGCGCCCGCCATGATACTGCGAGTCGAGCGAAAGGGTCGCGTAGCCCCGCGCGGTCAGCATTTCGCTCGCCCATTGAATGTAGGACGTGTCTTTGTTGCCGCCCGACCCATGCACGAGCAGAACGACCGGGTAGGGCGCGGCGAACTTGCGGGGCAGGGCGAGCAGGGCCGAAACGCGCTGATCGTGCGCGCTGTCGTAAGTCAGCCCGTAGCGCACGCGCACGGCGTTCGCGTCCAGGGGCTTAAGCGCGGGATTGAGCGCCAGGTCGCGGTCGTAATTGTAATACGAAAGCCGCAAGGCTTCCTGCGCGTCGGCGGGCGGCGGCAATGCTGAAGGCGAGGGCGGCTCCGCTTTCGCCGCCCCGCCCCACAGGGCCAGCCCCAACAGCGCGACGAGCCATCCGCTTCGGGCGAAAATTTTCGTTTGCTTCACAGCCTTGCGTGTCCTTCCAATCGTCGGAATCATGGGAACTCAGCAAAAATCTTGCAGGGAATACGGGCGGTTTCGCGAAATGAAAGGCGCTTCGCATCGTTGCTTGACTGCACGCTGCAAACGCGATTGAGGACGCCCTGCCTTCAGGAGAAACGCCATGCCGCAGACCATTGATTCGAATACGGATGAAAACCTGTCAGAATTGCTGCAAAGCGCGGGCCGACAGGCGAGCAAGTGGCGTAAGTTCCGCCGCTGGACGCTGGGGTTGTCCGCGTCGCTGCTCCTGATACCCCTGCTTACGTCCTATTTTTTGAAGTCGGAGGCGTCGACACTGGGCGCGTACCTGATGTTTTTCCCGATAGTTTTGAGTATGCTTGGGCTGCTGGCGGGCATTCTGATACGCCCGATGCGCGGCAATCCGCTGCACTCTCTCTGGGCGTCGGAAAGCGTGCAGGCGATTGGGCCGCTGGCGGAAGCGGCGCAGATGCTGATGCCCGATGTCAGCGCAAAGGCGCTGGCCGCGCTTCTCCGCGCCCTGCCGCGTGTCAACGAGAGCGACATTCCCGCGCTCACGAGCTATCAGCGCGTCTGCCTGCATCGCTTGCTTGGCGAAACCGCCCCGTCCGTTGTCTCCGCCACGATGAAGCCGCTGCTTGGGCTTACCGGGCTGCCCACCGGCCTGCTGCAAATCGGACGTCTTTTCGTCGCGGGCGCGTTGCCTCCGCAGCCGCCGCTGATGGAGGCCATTCTTTACGCTTACATTTACATGGGCGACGCCAGTGATCTGCGCGTCGTGCAGCGTCTCGCCAACGCCGTTCCCACGCCGGCGCAAACCGTCATTCAAGCGAACCTGCAAAAGACCGCGCGCGACATTCTGCCGCTGTTGGCGGAGCGCGTTGAGCAACTGCAAAGCCGCGCCGATCTGCTGCGCGCTTCCAGCGAGTCCGCCCTTCCGATGCAGGCCGAAACGCTGCTGCGCCCCGCCCAGGCCAGCGGAACGACCGCGCCCGACGAGCTGCTGCGAATCTCTGCCGAGCCAGCGGACGAACCGGCGTCCGCCATTGCCGCGCGTTACCCCGACGCTGTCGAAACCGCCAATCCGGTCGCCCCGCCCTTGCAGCAAACCTGACGAAACCTGGAAGATTTTGAACACGGAAGGTTTTAGGAAGTTCTGGTTCGCGCGACAGGCCGGGCAGGGGCGGGGTGAGGGAAGACCCCTCACAGAAAAAACGAACAAGGCGCGACCTGCAACCTAATCACAGCGCGCGAAAGGAGACCGCATGAATCTAGGACTGGAGGGCAAAGTCGCCCTCGTCGCCGCCGCCAGCAAAGGGCTGGGGTACGCGACGGCGCTGGGACTGGCGCGCGAGGGCGCGAAAGTAGCGATCTGCGCCCGAACGCAGACCGACGTCACGCAGGCGGCGGAGCAGATTCACAACGAAACGCAGGCCGACATCCTGCCGCTCGTCGCCGACGTGACGCAGGCCGGGGATTTGACGCGCGTCGTGGAAGATACGGTCGTTCGCTTCGGAGCCTTGCATATCCTGGTTCCCAACAGCGGCGGCCCGCCCCCCGGAACCTTCGAGACGCTGGACGAGGACAAATGGCGACTCGCCCTCGACAGCACGCTGTTTTCCACGACGCGGCTAATTGCCGCCGCCCTGCCGCACATGAAGCTGGCGCAATGGGGACGCATCGTCGTCATCACCTCGACTTCGGTGCGCCAGCCGATTGCCGGGCTGCTGCTTTCCAACAGCGTGCGCGCCGGAGTGGTCGGCCTGCTGAAAACGCTTTCGCAGGAGTTCGCGCCCTACAATATCACGGTCAACAACGTCGCGCCGGGCAGTTTCGACACCGACCGCCTGAAGCACCTGTACGAGCGGCGGGCGGAAGAAGCGGGCATTTCCATCGAGGAAGCGAAAAAGCGGATGGAGGAGAAAATCCCGCTCGGTCGGCTGGGCAGGCCGGAAGAACTCGCCAACGCAGTCGTCTTTCTGGCCTCGGAAGCCGCCTCCTACATCACCGGGCAAACGTTTCTCGTGGATGGCGGACAGACGCTGGGACTGTGACGCCTTTTTGCGGCTCCGTTACAATCCCGCAATTTTGCCATCGTCCTTCCGCGCCCGCATTGTCATTTCGCGCCCGCGCCGTCTGGAGGGTCAGTCCCGTCAAAGTCAGCAAGGCAAGCCGTCAACGCATCGCGAATACAGCCAGAACGCATCTGGGGCGCATTGAGGAAATTGAGGCATGAAAACCCTGATTATCGTCGCGCTGATTGTGGGCGCGGGCGCGATTTCCCGCGCCGCCGACCCGCCGGAACTCCGCGCCGACGTCAAGCCGGACGTGGAGCGTCAACTCATGAAAGTCGAGCAGGACTGGAACGAAGCCTTCAAGAGCCGCGATAAGACGGCCCTGACCTCCTTCTGCGCGGAAGATTGCCAGTTCACGGACGACGATGGCAAAATCAGCGACCGGGCGCATTACATCGAGGACGCGAGTAAAAACGTCAAGGTCGCCTCGTACACGTTGAGCGGCCTGGTCGCCCGCGCTTACGGCGAGACCGGCGTGGTGACCGGGCGATGGAAGGGAACGATTGAGACCTCGGACGGAAACACGGAACTTACCGTCCGTTTCACCGACACGTTCGTTCGCCGCGAGGGACGCTGGCGGGCGGTGGCGTCGCAAATGACGCGCGTTTCCGCTGGAAATCCTTAAAGACCCTTGCAAAATAATCCTCGTCCGCTAAAAGGCGAATTTTCAGCCTGCGAGCCGGGCCGCCTTTTAACCCGCGCAGGCGGGTGTCACAATTCCTGCCGGGGGTTTTAGCCCCTCGGCTTCCAACCTCACAAATATAATCCGGGGTTGAAACTTCGTGTCTCAGGGCCGAAACCTAAATTTGCGAGGCGAAAGAAGGGTCTGAGAGCCGCATGAACCGACGCGATTTTTTGACGACGGGAGCCGCCTGCCTGACCGGGCTGACGGCCAATGCCGCTTCCGCGCTCGCCGCGCCGCTTCCTGCTCGACTTCAGCCCGCCTCCGAACCCGTCCCCATCCCTCAACCTGCCGCGGGAAACAGAAACAAGCCTCTGTTTTCGCATCGGGCCTATCTGGGCTGGATTACCGATCTGGCGACGCAGCCGGACACGAACGCCGACTGGCCCTCCCTGCGCCTCGACGCGCCCCTGATGAAGGACTATCGGCGCGCGTTCGCGTTGTTGAAGCAGCTGCAATTTCAGGCCGTTTCGGTCTGGGGATTGTACGTTGCGCGGGCCTGGCCGGTGGAAATCGAAAAGGCGGTTTCTCCCGCGCGCGGAGCGCAGGTCGAGCGCCTGATCGCCCTCGCCCACGCGCAGGGACTGCGCGTCTATTCCGGCCTGGGGGTTTACAGCTGGGGCTTCGAGGAGATCATTCGGGCCAATCCGCAGGTCAGCCGGGGCAACCCGCGCGCCTTATGCGCCAGCGAGCCGCAGGCCTGGGAGTGGATGCGGAAGGTCATTGATTTCGTGTTCGCGCGCTTCCCGATTGACGGCGTGAGTCTGCAGTCGGCGGATCAGGGGCGCTGTCCGTGCGCGGATTGCCGGGTCTACACCGACGCCGAATACCACGCCCTGCTCAACGAGCGCGCGGGCCATTATATTCGCAGCCGGTGGCCTGGCAAAACCATCGGTGTCAACAGCTGGGGAATGCGCTTCGACGATCCCGCGAACCTGCCCTCGCTCGTAAAAATAGGCCAGAACGCCGACTACCTGATTGACGTAAACGATACCAGCCGCCGCGCCGACCCCGGCTATCGCAAAAAGGTGGTTGCCGCGCTCGCCTGCGATTTCGGGACGCTGGGCGGGCCGCAAACCGAGCCGCCGCAACACTGGGCGCGCGACCGCTGGTTTCTGCCGACGCTCCGGCGCACGGGCGAGCATCTGCACGATCTGTACGCCGACGGGGGCCGCGCCTGCGAGTACTTTTTCCACATCGCCGCCAACCCCGGCGACGAACTCTCGCTCTGGCTGGCGGGCCGAACGCTCGCGCAGCCCGAAACGCCCTGGCAGGCGCACCTGCAAAGTTCGGTCGCGGCGCTGTACGGAACGAAAACAACCGCCACGCGCGACGCGCTTGCCGCCCTGTTTCTGCGCGCCGAGGACGCCTATTTCCGGCATCAGCCGCCGCATCTGTGCGGCACGGTCTCGCTCGAGCCGCTGGAATCGAACCATCCCGGCGAGCCAATTTACCTGACTCAGCGCCTGAACGCCGACCAGCGCAAAGAATATGCCGCCGACCTGCAGGCCCTCAAGACGGAGGCGGAAAAACTGCTTCCAGACGTTCCGGCGGCGGGGAAAATGCGCGCCATCGTTTGCTGCCTCGACAACGCGCTGCAAGACCTGCGCCAGGTCGCCGCCAGATAACGCTCCGGGACGCGAACCGGGCGAGGAACGAGGCCGTCATAACCCCGCGCTGGCGCGAGTGCGTCGGCCATTTTCGTCTTTCTTAAAAGACTCTCAGACAGTTCCAAGCCGCGTTTAAGGTTCGTCGCGTATACTGAAAATAAGTCGTTCCAGAGCAAGTCGGGCGACGCGACAAGAAGGGACACGCGAGCAAGAACACGCGACGCGAAAGGCGGAGACGGACATGACGACTAAAGGAATGCGAATCGCGCTGGCGCTGGGAATGAGCGCGCTGGCGGGCGGCGGGCTGACGTGGGCGCACGCGGGCGGCAAGGCTATTCCCGCGCCGACGGGCAAAATCACGCCCTGGGCGGCCATCAAAATCGCCACGCAGAAGGTTCCGGGACGCGCGCTGCAGGCCAATTACGAATTCGACGAGGGCAAATGGATTTACGGCGTCATGGTCGTGTCGGGCCAGACCATCAAGGAAGTGGAAATTGACCCGATGACCGGCAAGGTCGGCGACGTCGAAAACGTCACGCCCGAAGGCGAGGCGAAAGAGATGCAGGCCGAGCTGACCAAAGCCATCGGCGGCAAATCCGCGCCCGCCAAAGCGACCGACGAGAAGGATGAGAAAGACGAGAAGCCTGAAAAGCCATAAGCGCCCGTCCGCTTCGCGTTCACCGGGTTTGGGGTCGGACAGGACGGTCACCGCAATTTTGCGGGCGAGCGGCGTCCTGTCCGATCCGGCAAAGGCGAGGCGGCGATGAACGCTCTCGTTGCGGAAGACGATGCGAGCGTGGCGCGCTTCCTGAAGCAGACGCTGGACGAGGCCGGGTTTGCGGCGCTGTCGGTTGGCGACGGGCCGCGCGCCCTCGCCCTGGCCCAAACCCGCGCGTATGATTTGATCCTGCTGGACGTCATGCTGCCGGGGCTGGACGGCTTCGAGGTGTGCCGACGGCTCCGGGCGGCGCGCGTCACCACGCCGATTCTGCTGGTCACGGCGCGCGATACGCTGGAAGACAAAATCGCGGGGCTGGACAGCGGGGCCGACGATTATATCGTGAAGCCGTTTCAAATTGGCGAGCTGCTGGCCCGCGTGCGCGCCCTGCTGCGGCGCAGCGGCGCGTCCCCGACTCCGCTCCGGGTGGCCGACCTGACCCTCGATCCCGCCGCGCGGAAAGTCTCGCGCGGCGGCAAAACCGTCTCGCTGTCGGCGACCGAGTACGCGCTGCTGGAATACCTGATGCGAAATGCGGGCCGCGTCCTGACCCGCGCGATGATCCTGGAACACGTCTGGGAGTACGACTTCGACGGCAATGACAACGTTTTAGACGTCTATGTCAGTTATTTGCGCGGCAAAATTGATCGGGGGCAGGCTTCGCCCCTGATTCAAACCGTCCGGGGCGTAGGCTACCGGCTGGAGGCGGAAACGGAAGCCGAAGCGAAACTCAAAGCCGACGCGAAACCCGAAATTGCGGCGAGCTGGGAGGTCGATGACGCGCTTTAAGGCTTGGAATTCCATTCGCGCCCGGCTGACGCTGACGTTCTGTCTGGCCCTCGCGCTGTTCCTGTCGCTCATCTGCGCGGCTTTGATTTCGTATGCGCGCCGGGACGCCGAGCGCGCGGCCCAAACGACCCTGCGGCTGGCGGTCGGCAAAGCGCAGCGCGAATTGACCGGGGCAGACGGCCCTGCCAGCGTCGCGGAACTGCGGGAAGAGGAGCGCGACCTTGCCAGCGAAAATCTCGTCCTGATGATTGTGGATGGCAGGGGGCGCGTGGTTCGGAAGTCGCAGACCCTGGTTCCCGCCTGGCCGCTCGCAACGGGCGATGATTGGCGGGCCGCTTCGGTCGCGTTCGGGGCGAACACGCTGGTCATCGGCCTGCCCTGGCGACGAACCGAGCAGGCGCTGCGCCGTCAGGCCGTTTTGCTGACCGCGCTGAGTTCGCTGGCGCTGGCGCTCGCCGGGGCGGGAGCCTGGCTGCTGGTCGGGCATACCCTGTCGCCGATTGGCCGTCTTACCCGGCAGGCGGAAGCGGCCTCCGCCCCGCATTTGCGCGTGCGGCTGGCCGCGCCCTCGCAGGACGGCGAGATCGTGGCGCTAGTGGAGACGCTGAACGGCCTGCTGGCGCGCGTGACCGAGGCCACTGCAGCTCGAGGCCGGTTCTACGCCGCCGCCTCGCACGAGCTGCGGACGCCCCTGCAAGCCCTGTCCGGGCATCTGGAACTCGCCCTGCGCCGCCCGCGCACGGAAGCGGAGTATCAGGCAGTCGTCGTTGAGGCCGACATCCAAACACAGCGTCTGACGCTGCTGGTGCGCGATTTGCTGCTGCTGAATCAACTCGAATCGGCCCCGCCCTCTTCCTCGGAGCCGGTGGATGCGGCGGCGATTTTTGCGCGAACCCTGCGTGTTTTTGCCCCGGTTATCGAAGCGCGCGGATTGCGCGTCGAGAACGACTCGCCCGCAGAAGCGATGGTTCTGGCCGCCCCGACGCACGTGGAGATGCTGGCGCGGAACTTGATAGAAAACGCCGTGAAATACGCCGATACGGGCGGACGCCTTCGCCTGCGGATCGAAACGCGCCCCCCTGTCGTTTGCCTGGAACTATTTAACTCATGCGCGCCGAATACAAACGGGGACATCGAGAAATGGTTCGAGCCGTTTTATCGCCCGGACGCTTCCCGCAATTCCGAAACGGGTGGCAACGGTCTGGGGCTGGCGATTTGCAAGGCGGTCGTGGACGCCAATAACTGGAAAATGCGTCTGGCGCGCGATGACAAGGGCGTTTTTGCGCGCGTGGCGATGCGCGCGGCGGAACCGTACAAGCCGGACGCATAAGAACGGAAATAAATCCCCGTTTTGAAACGCACAGCCGGACGAACGGGATTGAAACCCCGTTCTGAAATGCACAGACCACCTGCGTGGCCTGCAATACATAATGCCGAGCCTCCGAGCGCGTTTTCAACTCGCGAAGGCAGACAAGTCAAAACAGCCTTCAGCCAGCGCCGTATTTTAGCCCGCGCAGGCGGGCTACGCATTTCAGAACGGGATTTCAATCCCGTTCGTCCGGCTGTGCATTTCAAAACGAGCCTTTATTCCCGTTCTCTTCGTATTCTTTCAGAAAGCTAGGTTGGTTCGCAGGAGGCTTCATGGCGCGTCGGGCGCGTATCGGCGCTGTTTTCGTGGCGGCAATAATGATCTGGGCCGGGTTGCGGGCGGGCGCGCAGACGCCGCCCGTGCAGCGCCTTTCTCTCGCCGAAGCCATCGCCCTGGCGCAAACGCGCAGCGCGCTGGTTCGGGCGTCGGATGCGCGGGTTGGCGGGGCGAACGCGCGCGTCAGCGGGGCGGGCGCGCTCGCAAACCCCACGCTGAGTCTGGCGCAGCCGTTCGGCCAGAATACGGGCGGGCTGGACGAGGGAACCTACCTTACCCAAACCTTCGAGCTGGGCGACAAGCGGCGGCAGCGCGTGCGGGCCGCGCGGGGCGAGCGTGACGCCGCCGTTGCCGACCGCGCCGGAACGCAGTCTGATCTGGCGTATGCCGCGCAGTCCGCCTATTTCGAGGCGCTGCGCGCCGGATCGGAGCGTCAGCTTGCCGCCGACGCGCTGACGAACGCGCAGGAGTTTGCGAAAACCGCCGACACGCAGTTCCAGGCCGGAGACGTGGCCCGCAGCAACGTGGTTCGCAGCCGCATCGAGTTGTCGCGCGCCGAGCAGGCGCTGACGCTTGCGGAAACCGAGCGCGCCAATCGCTACGCCACCCTGCGAAGCCTGCTGCGAATGCCTGAGGACACGAATCTAGTTCTCACCGACACGCTGAGTTTTACGCCTGCCGCTTATGCGCTGCCCGCGCTCCGCGCGCTGGCTCTGCAAAACCGCCCCGACCTGCGGGCCGCGCAAAAATTGCGGGACGCGCGCGAGGCCTCGCTGCACGGCGCGCGGGCGTTATCGCAGCCGGATTTCTTCGTGGAAGGGCGGCGGTCAACGCTCGACCCAACGGTTGGCGGCAACTCTCTGCGGGTCGGCTTTATTTTCCCGCTGTTCGACTTTGGGCGCAACCGAGCGGACGCGGCCTCGGCGCAGGCGGCGCTGCAGGAGCAGACGGCCACGCTGGACGAGACCACGCGCCTGGCAAGTCTGGACGTGGATACGGCCTTTCGGACGCTGTCGCAGGCGCGCTCGACGGTCGAAGCGTTCCAAAACGGCCATCTCGCGAGGGCGAAAGAACTGCTGGACATGACGCAGATCGGCTATCGGCAGGGCGCGAACACGTATCTGGAACTGTTGGACGCGCAGCAGGTATATCGGGTAGAAGAGACCGACTACGCCCGCGCGCTCTCGGCCTACAACATCGCAAGAGCGGCCCTTCAGCGCGCCGTTGGCGGGACGCTCCCATGAAATATCAACACCGGACCGTCATGACAAAAAGAGTTATCCCCTTCGTTTGGCGGCAAATCACCCTTTCCGCCGGGCTATTCGTTCTGCTGGCGTCGCTTGGCGGGCTGGCGGGATGTCGGCGCGGCGCAAGTTCGGCGGAGGCGGCAAAACCGGACGCGCCGGAAGCCGCGCCCGTAACCGTCGAGATGGCGACAGCGGAAATACGCCCGATGGCGGCGACGGTCAGCGCGCAGGGAACGCTTGCGCCGGGGCAGGGCGCGGTCGCCCATGTCGCGGCCACGACTGCCGGGCGACTGGTTTCTGTTCTCGTGCGCGAGGGCGACCGGGTGACGGCGGGCCAGACCGTAGCCGTTGTGGACAATCGGGTGGGGCAGGCGCAGGCGCGCAGCGCGGCCTCGGCGCTGACCGTTTCGCAGGCCCAGGCGCGGCAGTCCGAACTAAGCGTGCGCGCATTGGAGACCGATCAGGCCAATGGCGTTCGTTTGGCGTTATTGACCCTGCAGGCGGCCCTGCTCGACCGGGACAGCGCCATTCAGCAGGCCCGAACCGCGCTGCTGGCTTCGCAGACGGATTTGCAGAAAACGCAGGCGGGCGCGCGTCCGCAGGAAATCGCCCAGTCCGAGCAGGCCGTCGCGCAGGCGCTGGCGACCCGCGACCGGGCCGCCTCGGAAGTGCAGCGCGTCCAGTTTTTGAACGACCGGGGCATCGCGCCGCGCCGTCAATTGGACGACGCCCAGACCGCGCTTGCCGTCGCGAACGCCGCCCTGACGAGCGCGCAGCAGCAGACCAGTCTGGTGCGCGCCGGGGCCAGGGCGGAAGACCTGCGGGCCTCGGAACTGCGGGTGCAGCAGGCGCGCGAAACGCTCGCGCAGGCCCAGGCCAGCGGCGCGGCGAAGGTGGCGCAGGCGCAGGCCGGATTGCGGCAGGCCCGCGCCAGCGCGCTCCAGGTGGACGCTAGGCGGCAGGAAGCGCTCGCCGCCCAGGATACGATTGCCCAAAAACGGGCCGACCTGAGCGCCGCCCAGACCGCCGCGCAAACCGCCGACCTCCGCGCGCCGATTTCCGGCGTCGTCACGCGCCGCGCCCTCAATCCCGGCGACTCGGCGGACACAACCACGCCCGTTTTAGAAATCACCGACACGCGCGCCCTGAACCTGATCGCCAGCCTGCCCGCTGAGGAAGGCGCCAAAGTGCGCGTCGGCATGACCGGGCAGGTCGTCAGCCAGGACGCGCCCGGTCGAACCTTCGCGGGCCGCGTCCTCAGCGTCGGCCAGATTGACCCCCAAACCAATCTTCTGGCCGTCCGCGTTGCGGTCGCCAACGTACAAGGCGCGCTGCGGGCCGGAGCCTTTGCGACCATAGACATCGTGACCCGAACCAATCCCCGCGCGGTCACGGTTCCCCGGCAGGCCATCGTCGCCAAAGAGGGCAAGCCGGTCGTCTTCACGATCGGGGCCGACAACGTAGCCCATCAGAAAGCGGTCGCGACCGGGGCCGAGCAGGGCGGCAATGTAGAAATTCTGACCGGCTTGAATGCGGGCGAGCGCGTGATCCGATTGGGGCAGTACGAACTCGCGGACGGGGCCAAAGTGCAGGAGGCGGGCAAAGCGGAGAAAGCCGACGCGGGCGCGGACGCCAAGCCGGACGCGGCCAGCCCGGACGCCGACAAGAACGCGCCGAAATCAGACGCCGCTAAAAGCGCGCCAAAAACGGACGCGGCCCAAACCGACGCCTCGCCATCCAATCCGTCCGAATCCGCCAAAACCGGCCAATCCCAGACAGTAAAAACTTCGGTCGCCGCCGGAACCGACAAAGCGGCGAAGGCGGGCGCGCAATGAACCTGAGCCATTTCGCCACCACGCATCTCAAAGCGATTCTGTTCGTCACGCTGGTGTTGTGCGGCATCGGGGCCGCGATGGTCGGCGCGTTTCCGGTTTCGATTTTGCCGGACGTGACGTTTCCGCGCGTCATCGTGGTCGCCGACGCCGGGGATCGGCCCGCGCGCATCGTCGAGTCCAGCGTCACGCGCCCGCTCGAAGAGGCGATTTCCACGGTCGCGGGCGTGTCGCGCGTCCACTCGAAAACGCAGCGCGGCGCGACCGAAATTTCGGTAGATTTCCGGTGGGGAACCGACATTGCCGCCACGCTGCAGATCGTCAACGCCAAAGTCAACGAGGCCCGCGCGCTCCTGCCGCCCGACACGCAAATCAACGTCGAGCGCATGAACCCGACCGTGTTTCCGATTCTGGGGCTGTCGCTGCACGGACACGGGCTGTCGCAGGCGCAGCTATGGAGCGTCGCCACCTACACCCTCAAGCCCGCGCTGACCCGCGCGTCGGGCGTCGCCAAAGTCGTCGTGCAGGGCGGGCGCATCCCGGAAATCGCCGTGAATGTTGATCCGCAGCGCCTGGCCGCGTTCCGCCTGTCCCTGCCGGACGTGGAACAGGCCATCACGCAGGCCAATGTCGTGCGCGGCGTCGGGCGTCTGGATCGGCAGTACCAGCAGGTC
>JBBRNU010000037.1:0-13884 GCA_038230115.1 Chthonomonadales bacterium
ATGTTTCGCCGTCCCCTTCCCCGGTGGGGAAGGGGGTCAGGGGGTTAGGTGAATCACTATCAATCAGGCGGGCGTCGTCACAACAGACAGGTCGCCCCCGTGCCAATTATAAACACTCCCCAAGCGGTGAATCACTATCAATCAGGCGGGCGTTATGGCGACCGTCAGGCCGGGAGACGGGGCGGGCGTGAGCAGGCGTTCCGCGCCCGCCGCCAGCAGCGCCGCGCTGATTCGCTCCGCGTCGTCGGTCAGCGCGAGGATGGTTCCGCCGCCGCCCGCGCCCGCCAGCTTCGCCCCCAGCGCGCCCGCGTCGCGCGCCGCCGCAATCAGCGTCTCATTAGCCGGGCCGGAGCCGCCCAATTCCGCTACCAGCCGGTGGTTTTCGTTCATCAGCGCGCCCAATCGCGGCCAGTCTCGTTCCAGTAGGGCGCGCTTGGCCCGCCACGCCAGCTCGCCCACGAGGGCGTAATGCCCGCGAACCAGCGGTTCGCCCGCCAGCCAGCGCTCGCGCGGCGTCTGATGTACGCGGCCCGAATGATGCGCCACGCCGGTATGCGCCAGAACCAGGGCGATGGGCGGGGCGGGCGCGAATTCCGACAGAGGTTCTACGGTCGCCAATGGCTCGTCATCGCGCTGCTCCAAATCCTGCTTGCCCGCGAAATTCATGAAGTTCAGGCCGCCGAAAACCGCCATGTGCTGATCCTGCAAGCCGCATACGATTCCCATACCGCGCGCCTCGATTCGGCGCGTGGTCTCGGCCAGCTGATACCGCGAAAGCCCCAGCCCAAGAAAATTATCCATAGTCCCGACAATCGCGGCCAGCAACGCGGTCGAACCGGCTAATCCGGCCCGCATCGGGATTTCCGTCGTCAATTCCAGCGCGAACCGCGTCCGGGCGGGATCAAGGCCGAAATGCGCCAGGGCCGCGCGGGCGATGTCGAGATTGTCGCCGCGCAATTCCAGATCGCGGGCGTCCGCAAATTCCGCCGTCTCGCCTCCGTTCGTCACCCGCAGGGTGGGCGTATCGGTCGTGAGCGCGCAGATCGCCCGCTCCCGCGTGGCGCAGGAAAGCACGCTGCCGCCATACATATCGGAAGGATTGCCCGTCAGCCCGCAGCGTCCCGGCGCGCTCGCAACGATTCGCCTGCTCATCTTCCCATCCCCCGCGCTTCGACTTTCCGCGCTCCGCGTTCGACGTTCTTCCGCTGCCAACGCTTCCCCATATCTCTTCTGTACGCGGGTTACCCGCCGATTCATTGCGCCCTCGCCGAACGCTATTGCGCCGCGAACGGGCGAAATCCTTCCTGAACTCGCAGCCGCTCCGCCCCGAATTCTTCCCGAACCTCCGTTTTATGCTACAATGCAATGCGCTGGCAATCCGCCGCCCTACATTTCGTTTTGGAAGGATTTTTCGCATGGCAAACCGCACCGCAGTCCTGAATACTAATAAAGGCGTCATCAAATTCGAGTTGTTTGAAGACCTCGCTCCGGTCACGGCCCAGAACTTCATTGACCTGGTCGAGCGCGGCTTTTACAACGGCTTGACCTTTCACCGCTACGAGCCGAATTTCGTGATTCAGGGCGGCGACCCGCTCGGCAACGGAACCGGCGATTACACCGACCCGGTATCGGGCCGCAAACGCACGATTCCGCTGGAAGTGACGCCGAAACTCAAGCACGACCAGGCGGGCGTCGTGGCGATGGCTCGCTCCGCCGACCCTGACAGCGCGTCGTGCCAGTTTTACATCACGTTGAAAGAGGCCGGTTTCCTCGACATGAACTACGCCGTTTTCGGCAAAGTGACCGAAGGTCTGGAAGCCGTACAGCAGCTTCGTAAGGGCGACGTCATCAATACCGCCATCGTCGAAGGCTGACGGGCCGTTTCTTCGCCGCCTGATCCCGCTTCGCCATGCCGCTTGAATGCGGGCCTGCATTATTACGTGATGTTGATGCCGGATTTGTCACACGAAAAATATAATTTCGACAAATTTGACATCAACATTTCGGTATGATAAAATAACGAAGTGGACGCCTCGCCGCCTCCCAATCTTCTGTACGTTCCACTTTCAGGCCAGAGCGGTTCGCCTATCCGCCGTTCGATTGTCCTGAAAATGGCCGCTGCGTCACTTCGGTAGTTTGTGACGCGCGGCGCGTCCGTCCTGTTGCGAGACATCCTGACACTTGCCGGGCAGTTCCCCCTGTCCGGCCCCGGATGCTTTACGCCCCATTTTCCGCCGTTTTTTCAAGCATCTCCTGCAGTAACGCCGGGCCGGGAAGACGACTTCGCCTTTTGTTGTCGCTCCGACCCGCTGACTCTTGCGCGCTGGCCCGCTGCGGCCTGCGCCCGCCGTCCTGTCTGCGCTTCGCGCCCAGGACAGGCGCTGTGATTTCAAGGAGATCGAAACTCATGCGATTGCGTTTTACGTCCTTCGCGCTTGCGCTGAACGCCCTGCTCGTTCTGCTCCTTTGCGCCCCGCTCGCGGCCCGCGCGCAGAACAATAACCTGCTGGTCTACGACGACGCGCTGCAGGGCTGGGACAACTATTCCTGGTGCGCCACCGATTTGAATTCGACCGCCTATACGCACAGCGGCAGCCACAGCGTCAAAGTCACCTACACCGGCGCGTGGCAGGGCTTTTACCTGCACAATGCGGGCTTTACCGGCTCGCTCTACACCGCGCTGAATTTCTGGATCAACGGCGGCGCGGCCAATGGACGCAACATCAGCGTGTCGGCCTTCGACAACAGCAACGCCCAATCCGGCGTGCCGCTCAATAATTATCTGCCGGGCGGCGTGCAGGCCAACACGTGGAAACTGGTCTCGATTCCGCTCGCCGACCTGCACGTCGCCAACAGTACGAGTGTCACCGGCTTCTGGCTGCAGGACAACAGCGGCGGTTCGCAGCCCGCTTATTACGTGGACGACATCACGTTCCTGGGCGCCAACACGCCCGTCAACGTAAACGTCAGCGTCAACGCCGCCAGCGTCGTGCGAACGGTAGACAGCCGCATGTTCGGGGCCAACGCCGCCATCTGGGACGACAAGTTCAACACCAGCCAGACAACCTCGCTGCTGTCGGACGCCGGAACCGGCATCCTGCGCTTCCCCGGCGGCTCCGCGTCCGATGGCTATCACTGGCAGACAAACTCCGGCGCGGGCAATTCGGGAACCTGGGCCAACAGTTTCGACTCGTTCGCCAACGTCGCCCGCGCGGTAAACTCGCAGGTCTTCATTACGACCAATTATGGCAGCGGCACGGCGCAGGAAGCCGCCGACTGGGTTACCTATTCCAACAAGACCAAAGGCTACGGCTTCAAGTACTGGTAAGTCGGCAACGAGTTTTATGGCGGCTGGTAATACGACGAGCATACCCCCAAAAACGACGCTTACACCTACGCGACCGTCTCGAAAGACTACCTCGCGAAGATGAAGGTCGCCGACCCGACCGTGAAAGTCGGCGTCGTCGTCGTCACCGGCGAGGACAGTTGGGGCAATACGAATCACACGGTCGTCAATCCCCGCACCGGGCAGTCGCATCAGGGCTGGACGGCAGTGCTTCTCAGCCGCCTGCACGACCTGGGCGTCACGCCGTATTTCGTGATTTACCTTCGCTACGAGCAACGCCCCGGCAACGAAAGCGACTCGTATCTGCTGCAGGCCACGTCCTCCTGGAAGGGCGACGCGCAGAACTTGCGCCAGATGCTGCAGGATTATCTGGGCGCGACCGAGGCCGCCAAAGTGGAACTGGTCTGCACGGAGTTCAACTCGGTTTCCTACAACCCCGGCAAGCAGTCTACGAGCCTGGTCAACGGCCTGTATCTCGCCGACGTGATGGGCGTGATGCTGCAAACCGAGTTCAATGCCGCCGTCTGGTGGGATACGCGCAACGGGCAGGATTACAGCAAGAACAATGCGGCGAGTTTGTACGGCTGGCGCAACTATGGCGACTACGGCCTGTTCAACAATTACTCGCCGTACCCGACCTATTACGCGCAAAAACTGCTGTCGCACTTTGCGCGCGGCGGCGACAGCGTCGTGACCGCTTCGTCCGATTACCCGCTCCTGACGGCTTACGCGGCCAAGCGATTGGACGGCTCGCTGACCGTCCTGGTCGTCAACAAAAGCGCGGCCACGACCTTCAACACGACGATTGCGATTGCAGGGTATACGCCCGCCGCGACCGCCACAACCCTTTCCTATGGCAAGGGCGAAGACGACGCGGCGCGCACCGGCGTCGGCTCGCCCGACCTGACGGCGGGAACAATCAACAACGCGGCGACTTCGTTCAGCCAGTCGTTCGCGCCCTATTCGCTCACCGTTCTGACCTTCACGCCCAACGCCACGCGGGTCAGCGGAACCGTCACCCTGCAAAACGCCGGTTCGCCAGCGCAGCCGGTCGCCTTTACGTTCCGGCCCGCCGTCGGTTCGCCGTTCACGATCAACCAGACGCTGGGCAGCGACGGAACTTTCCTGCTGCCCAACATCCCCACTGGCGTTTACACGCTGCACGTCAAAGGCGCGCAGTGGCTGGCGAAGAACGTGAGCGTGGATACGTCGGCGGGTGACGTGAACGGCGTCAACGTCTCGCTGATCAGCGGCGACGCCAACAACGACAACAGCATAGACAACCTCGATCTGGGTCTGCTGGCTACGGCCTACGGTTCGATTTCGGGCGACTCGAACTTCGACGCGCGGGCCGACTTCAACGACGACGGCAGCGTAGACAACCTGGACCTGGGCATTCTCGCCAACAATTACGCCTTGAACGGCGACAATTAGCAAGCCGTTCCGCGAGCGGTCGGCGAAACGCTTCCCGCATTTCCTGACCGCTCGCAACCACAGATAAAGCGGAGGAAAGCGCACTTCGACGCAAACGGGCCGGAGGCTGAAACGTTTCAGCCTCCGGCCCGTTTTGTTATTCGATGCGGATTGCGCCTGATGCTCGCCTGCGCTTCAGAACAAGACCGAGACCCTGCGCGCCAGCCAAGCAAGCCGGATTTTACTTGCTGTCGGCGGCAAGCGGCAGGCCCTGCGCCACGAACAGTTTCCCGGCAAGCGGGCCAGCGTCGGGCGAGTCGTTGCGGGCGTTGGGCTGCATTCCGAGCAGCAGGGGCGCGTCCAGTTTCTGCCCCAGCAGCGTTCGCAGGCTGGGTAGCGCGGCCAGCGCCAGCGCCTGCTGACCGGGCGTCAGCGAACTCCAGGCCAGCGCGTTCGCCAACACCGCCGTTTTCGCCGCATCGTCCAGCCTGGCGTAGAAGCGTATCGTGTTGTACTGGTGCATAAGGAACACAGTTTCCTGCCAGAAGGGACAACCGTTTCCCCCGATGTTCAACGGCGTACCGCTGGCGGTTTTGAGAATAGAACCCTCCAACGCTTTGCGAAGTTGGGGCGTCAGGGTGTTGTCTTCGGGCATGAAGTAGCGCAGGCCGTTGGCGATTTGCCAGGGGGTAAGCACGGCGGCGAATTCCGCTTCCCGATCCATCCAGCGTTTTAATTGCTGCGCGGATGTCTCTACAATTTCCTTAGTTTTTTTTGAGTCCGCGTTTCCAAAAGCTCTTGCAACGTCCTTTCCTTCGGCCTTTGCGAAGGTAAAAGCATTGGCTCCCATCCAGCGGCGAAGCAGAGGCGCGGGAACTTCCAGGTAGTCGTCGCGATACCAGCGGTTATCGCGGAAGAGATGAATGCCGTCAGCGTTTCGCTTCCAACTGATGTTCTGCTCCTGGGCGATAGCGTCCAGTTCTTCTTTCAGCGGGCGTTTCAGCGGAGCCGCCCGTTCCGGTTCGCTCATCGGGCTGCCGCCGTAAAACGAGTAGTAATCCGAAACGAACTCGATCCCGGCCTGCTTGTCCAGCCAGCTCAGAAGCTCGCTGCGCTTTCGTTTGTGTTGAGAACGCAGTGGCTGTTGCGGAAGGTCGTTCTTCCAGACCCGGCTTTCGTGGTAGGCCGCGAGGCGTTTCCAGCCATCTGGCGCGTCTTTGCCTAACCGACTTAACTGGCGCACGATGTCGGTCAGTTGCGAATGGTCAAGCGTAATTGCGGGGAGTTCCGGCCCAGCGGGATGAAAACCGGTAGTGAACGCGTCATTAATGTGGACGCCCTTCGGCAACGACACGCTCGCAAGCACCGCAACGCCGCCATTGGAAAAACTGAGCGTCGCGCCATTCCAGGTGATTGCGCTGACTTCTTTTTCCATCCGATTTGCCACTTGCTGCCGTACTATGTCCTGCACCGAAGCGGGGAGTTCCGCCAGCGACGCTACAGTTTCGCTTTCGTCATCGAACGTACTAAACCCTATTGAGAATAGACCATAGAATGGGTTCGTATTGAGCTGACTGGCGATGCGCTCTTGCAGCGACGCAGGCAGACTGCGAAAGAAGTTATGCTCCGCGACAGCATCGGTCTCATGTTCTTCGTTAATGTTTTCTCGTACCTCGGCTACTTTTCTTTCCCCGCGCAACCTTTCGAGTACATAGGCTTTTTGGGCGGCGAAGGCTTTGTCGCGCTCGCTCAGGAAAAGACGCCACCAGTTGTCCCGGCGCGCAAAAGCCCCGTCCGTCAGATGCAGTTCGTAGCCGCGCTTGTTTTCAAGCGGCTCCCAGACTCCCGGCAGCATTTGCGCCAGCGCCTCCATCAGCAGGCGCAAGGGACGCTGCTTCAAGCGAACCTGCACTTTCTGTTCGCGGCAGGACGTTCCGGCGCGTAGCGTCAGCCCCTTCGCGCTCAGTTTTTGCAACAGTTCGTCGAGGGAAACGCCAACTTCGGCCACATCAACCGTTCGCTCCAGGCGGGCGTCTTGGGCGAGATTGACGGCGGGAAGGGGAGCGGCGGACTGCGCGTTTACGGAGGAGACCGGCGCGCAGCCCAGCACGAGGGCGCACAGAAGGGCATACGCCAGCGGAAGAACATACCGCCGACGCGCATTAGCAATAGGCATCGCGAACCTCATTGCAGTTTCCAGAGGAGGCCCGTTTAGCAAGCGATCACACTGAAATCGCCTGATGAACGGGCCAGTGCAAACGTTGGCAGACAGACCGATGGAGGCCTTGCTCGCTTTCACCGGTACAAAAACGAGCGATTTGTCGGCCTCTAAGCAAGCCCTCAGAGTAACTTTGTAGATTCTCAATCTCGGAGAACTACGGAGTTACTTCGCGCGAGTGCTTAGCCAAGCGTTCAGACGCTTGTTGCAGATGGCGTGTGACCATTCTCTAGCTAGGAGTCTTCACCGTTTTTTCGTTCGTGGCCACATCCCAGGTGGTGTAGGGGAAGGTATTGTCACGGTGTCCATGCGCGATACCCCAGCAACGATAGGTACCTTGAGGCGCGTATCCCGATATGGGAAGAAGATCCGTCTGATCGTGACTGCCTGGACCGCGAAACCCAGGATTGGAATCCGTGTAGACACCGACGTTATAGTCGGTGAATCTGTTCGTATTACCTTGGATGCCATTGGCATGGAACTCGGAAGTGTCCCATACTGACGATCCATCCGTGAGAGTGCAGGTAATGGTCTCCACAAGCTTGACCTGACCCAATCCATTTACCGCCGTTCCCGCGCTCATAGTTGCTGTCGCCGCCTGTGTCGGCGGGGCGAGTGTCGCCAGCGCAAGCGCCAGCAAGGGTGTCGCGCTAAAAAGCGCCTTTCGTTTCATATAGTGCCTCCTGTGTCCGCACACCAGTTGTAGCGCAAAGCGCCTGAGCCGTGTAATCCTGCTGTTGAAGGACTTCCTTATGATAAGCCTTTCCTTTGGTTTTGTCAAGCGATTTCTGGAATAAAGTCTGATAATTCTTGCATCGAACGGGCGGAAAGAAGCTAGGCGAAACGCGGAGACCGGCTTACAACGCGGCGACGGGCGACTCGAACTTCGACGCCCGCGCCGACTTCAACGGCGACGGCAGCGTGGATAATCTGGACCTGGGCATTCTCGCCAACAATTACGCCTTGAACGGCGACAATTAGCGAGAAGCCGGCAAATTGTTTCCGCCCATCCTCGGACGTGTCGGGGATGGGCGGACGCAATTCCTGATAAATGGGCCAGGCGCAGAAAATGGTTCTGCCTCTGGCCCTTTTTGTTGTAGGGGGGATCGGAGGCGCGTCTTACACGAGGCAGGCCGCTCCGCTGCATTAACGTTCGCGCAGGAAATGCCGCGCGGCAAACCGAAACTACGCCCAAAGCGCACGTTTTGGAAGAAAGCGCGGACGTGGCGAAAGGCGGAACGGAACGATGAGCGAACCGACGACCGAAACCGGAAATCCCATCGAGCGGGAACTGCGGCAGGCGGCGATTTTGCTGCGCGAGGGCGACGACGTGGCGGTCGCCAAAACGCGGCTGATGGCGGGAACCATTCTGCATGACGCGGGAGCGAGCCTGCGCCTGCAGGCCACGATACCCCCCGGACATAAATTCGCCCTGCATGGCCTGACGGAAAATCAGCCGGTTCGCAAATACGGGCAGATCATCGGCTACGCGACCCGACCGATCACGCCCGGCGACTGGGTGCATACCCATAATCTAGGCTTTGGGGCGGGGCAGGGCGAGGGCCAAAACGCCCTGCATCTGGATTACGAGTACAGCACGGACGTTCCGCGCGTCGAATACTACGGGCCGGAATTGCAGCGCACGTTTTTGGGCTACGCGCGCCCCGACGGGCGCGTGGGAACCCGCAATTATGTCGCCCTGGCCTCTACGGTCAACTGCTCGGCGTCCACCGTCCTGGCGATTGCCGACCGCTTCCGCTCGCCCGACGCGATGCGCGATTTCCCCGGCGTGGACGGCGTGTTCCCCATTACCCACAAGAGCGGCTGCGGTCAGCATTTGGGCGGGGCGGATTTCGCCCTCCTGCAGCGTACGTTGGGCGGCATGGTGGATCATCCCAACGTCAATGGGTACGCGCTCGTCGGGCTGGGCTGCGAGGCCAATCAGCCCAACACGCTCGCGCAGAACGGCGGGCTGATCAAGGCCGAAACGATTCGCACGGGCCGTCCCCAACTGCCGCCCATTTTGAGCATTCAGGACATCGGCGGCATCCGTAAAACGGTGAACCGGGGCGTGGAAGAGGTCGTGAAACTGCTGCGGCGGGCGAGCGAGTCTCGGCGCACGCCGCAGCCCCTGTCGGGCCTGATTGTCGGCACGAACTGCGGCGGCAGCGACGGCAATTCCGGCATCACGGCCAACCCTGCCGTCGGGCTGGCGGGCGACGAGTTCGTGCGGCACGGCGCGGGGTGGGTTCTGGCCGAAACGACCGAAACCTATGGCGCGGAACACCTGCTGACGCGCCGCGCTGTGACGCCGGAAGTAGGGCGCAAACTGGTGGCTCTGATGCGCTGGTGGGAGTGGTACACGGGGCTGTGGGGCGCAACGATTGACGCCAACCCTTCGCCCGGCAACAAAGAGGGCGGCCTGACCACCATCTACGAAAAGTCGCTGGGCGCGCTCGCAAAGGGCGGGGCGTCGCCGCTCGTCGAAGTCTATAATTACGCCGAGCGCATTGACAAAAAGGGCTTTACGTTCATGGACACGCCGGGGCATGACCCGGTTTCCGTGACCGGGCTGGCGGCGGGCGGCAGCAACCTGATCGTGTTTACGACCGGGCGCGGCTCCTGTCTGGGCTTCAAGCCCGCGCCCGTCCTGAAAATATCCACCAACACGCCGCTATATCAGCGCATGGAAGACGACATGGATTTGGACGCGGGCGTGATCTTGAACGGCGTGCCAATCGCCGACGTGGGTCATCAAATCGTCGAGGCGCTGGTCGCGGTCGCGGGCGGTCAGAAAACCAAGAGCGAGGCGCAGGGATTGGGCGAGTCGGAATTCGCGCCCTGGCTTCTCGGCCCGGTCATGTGATGAATGGGGGCCTGAGCGAGGGACGGGATTGGAACCCCGTCCTGAAACGCACAGATCGCCTGCGTGGTCCGCAATGCACAAGGCCGCTCCGCCAAAACGTTTTCAGTCCGCGCAGGCAAACGAGGGCGAGCGCGCCTTTCGCCCGCGCAGGCGGGCGTCGCGTTTCAGGACGGGGATTTATTCCCGTTCTCCCCGTGCGATTGGCGAGCAGCATCAGCAGCGAGTTGGATTATACAGGAGAAAAACATAAATGCCGAATAACGGACGCAACGCGACGATTGGCGGAGGCGGATTTCACCACATCGCCATTCGCGCTTATGATTTCGAGGCCACGCTGAAGTTTTACTGCGAGGGGCTGGGGTTTCAGCGCCGGTACGGGTGGGGCGAGGACGGCAGGGCGAAGGGCGAAAAAGACTCGCGCGCCGTGATGCTCGATGGCGGCGACGGCAACTATGTCGAAGTCTTCGCCGGACGCGCGGGATCGCCGACCGACGCCCTGCCCGAAGGCGCGCTGCTGCACTACGCCCTTCGCACCAACGATTGTCAGGCCGCGCTCGACCGGGCGCGACAGGCGGGCGCGACCGTGACGATGGAAACGACAAAACTGATTCCGACCCACGCCGAAGAACCCGCCGAAACGTACGTCATCGCGTTCGTGCGCGGTCTGGACGGCGAAATCATCGAATTTTTCCAGAACGAAAATCTGTAATCGCCATCAGGCGTACTGCGAGAAATTTTCAGCCGCCGTCACGTTGCCTGTGGCGGCTTCCGCCAACCCTTGCTGGAACAGCGCCAGGGCTTCCGGGTTCTTATAAGCCAGAGGTCGCGTTCGGGTATCGCCACTATCGGGGTGAGCAATATCTCGCCGTTCGCGCTCATCGCGACGCGATAGTTCTTGCCTGCGAAATCGCGTCCAAGTAGAACCCGGCCTTTTTCATCCGCCTTTATCGCGTCTTTAATGTCCTCGAAAACAGCATTCGGCTCCAAAACGATGGGCATACCCATTCCTCCATGTTGGTAACAGTGGGAGATGCCCACTATTGTAGTATACGCCACATTGTTTCATTCATCAACCCTGCCAGGAAAAAAGACTGCTTGCCAACTGGCAACGCATTCTGATTGTGAAGAGCCGGGGAAATGAGACAGAAAAAAGGCGTCAATCGCTACACGACGATTGACGCCTGCCATCTGGAAAACGCTCGTAGGATGGACTTTTTGCAAATAACGGAGGGTTTCGCGCTTCCGGGCGCGTCACACGAGTAGGATACTCCATTTGCCGCGCGCCTGCTGTGACGTATTTCACAGCAAGCGCGTTATTTTTCGCCGGGGCTTGGAAATTCGCCGAAATTGCCAGCAGGAGCGAGCGCTGCGAAGACAGGCGCGCAGTTTGCATCGCGGCGAAGTCGGGATTGCGTCGCCGCGCAGCCTGCGTACGTCCTTATTCGCCCCTTATTTGCCCATTGCGCGCAGGTTTTGCAAACAGCGATCCACGCATTCGAGCGGGGGATAGGCGTAACTTTCCTGCTCCACGATGTACCACTCGGTTCCCCCGATGGTTTCGCACAGCCCGAAAATCTCCGGCCAATTCACGTCGCCCTCGCCGATCAGCGCCTTGTCGTTGGTCGCCGAATATTCCTTGACGTGAACCGTCGCGGCCCGCCCCGGATACTTTTGAAGGTAGGGCGCGGCCTGCCCGCCGCCATGCAGGGCGTTTCCCACGTCAAACTGCATGATGATGGTCGGATCGGTATTCCCGAAAAACGTATCCCAGGGCATCTCGCCGTCCATCGGCTGAAATTCGATGCTGTGGTTGTGATAGCCCGTGCGCTGTCCGAACGGTTTCAGGCGCTGCCCGGCCTCGTTCATCAGCCCGGCGGTTTCCAGCCACGCCGCGCGCGAATTGCGCCGCGCCTCGGCCAGTCCCGGCACGATCAAATACGGGTTGCCCAACTCTTGATGAAAAGCCGACGTGTGGGGCAGGGCGTCGCCGAGCAGCATGTCCAGCCCGATGTGCGCGCCGCAGACTTGCAGGCCCAGATCGTCGAGCATGGCGCGCAGCGCTTTTGCGTCATAGTCGTAAAAACCGGCGAACTCCACGCCCGCATATCCCATTTTCGCGACGGCCCGCAGCACGCCGGGCAAATCCCGCGCGCAGTCTTCGCGCACCGAGTACAGTTGCAGCCCAATCGGAATGCCTGCCATTGCTTTCCCCTCTTCGCGGTCAATTTACGGCGTCATTTCGCAGGACGCCGCGTCAGACCTCTGTTTCGCGCCGCGCCGCCTTTTTCCTGCAACGGAAATTATCCGGCCCGCGCCGTCTGCCCTGAATTCCGCTTATTCCCGTGAATGGCTCAGTTCGGCAAGGGCGCGCAGAATCAGGCCATTGACGCCGGTTAATTGGCCGAGCAGAACCGGTGTGCGCGCGGGCGATAGGGCGGAATCGTTTTCCCCGGCGCTTTCCGCGATGGGCCAGGACGCGAGCGCGGCGAGCGGGGCCGTGCCGGATTGCATTCGACGCAGGAAATCTACCGTCCAGGCGGCGGGAAGTTCCTGGCCGTTACGCGCGACCGGCTCGCCGAACGCGGCCACGAACAAGGGCCGCTTGAGAACCTCCGCCGCGCGTCGCGCCCAGGGAAACGCGAGCGCCTGGGGCGGCGACGTGTCTTCCGTGAGCCAGTAGGGAGTCGGGTTGTCCGGGCCGAACGGACGCTGCTGGATGGTAATCAGGTCGAGGGGGGCGGGGTTGACGTAATCCAGCATGGCGCTATATTCCAGAAACGTATCGGGCAGGATCGCGGCGGGTAAAGTTGCATCCGGCGTAGTCGCTGTGATCGGCGCGCTGGCCGGGAATGTGCGAAGAGGGCTGCGATGCCAGGCGGTAGGGTCAGGATTGTCGCAGCCGGACGCGACGAGGTGGCGTTTGTCCAGACTTTTGATGCGGGTCGCCATTTCGATGAGAAATGCGCGCAGTTGGGCGGAGGTCGGCGAAGCGGGCTGGGACGAGGAGGAGGAAGGCTGTCCGGCCAGTTCCGGCGCGTCTACGGCCCGGTTGTAGCCGTCGCCGATCTCCCAAAAAAGGATGCGCGGGTCGTTGCAATAGCGGGCGGCGAGGGCCGAAACATAATCGAGCGCCAGCGTGTTCGCGGCGGAACCGGGGGTGAAATAAGCCGCGATTTGCGCGCTCCGGGTCGCCGTTGGCAAATCTTTCGCCATTTGCGCGTTCTGTCCGCCTCCCGTTGTCGCCTTCGATTTCGACGCGGCTTCCGGCAGGGTTTCCAGGCGATAGAGCAGGGACGGAACGAGCGCGATGCCCGTGTCGTCGGCTGCCGCCAGCATCTGGTCGAACGCGGCGAACCAGCGCGCCCGGTCGGTCTGGAAAAGGGCGAAGTCTTCGGCCCGCGTCGCGGTTCCGGCGCACCGAACGAAGCGCGCTCCGGTCGCGCGCATGGCCCGCAGCGCCGACCGCGCCGCGTCCGCTTTACCATGCAGGAACGCCGCGAACAAATCCGGCGCGCTCACGCCCACGTTATGGAAGGGAAGTTTGCCGCGATATAAGTCCGTGCCGCGCGCAATCAGAAACAGTTTCGCCCGCTCATTCGGCGCGGGCGTCGGTTTCGGCATTTTGGCGGGCGGGGATTGGACGGCGTTGTCGGCAGGCGGCGCGACGACGGGCGCTTGCGCGGGCGGCGCAGGAATCGGCTGCGCGGGCGGAGCCGGGGGCGTTCGGATGGGCAGGGGAGCGAATGGCAAAGACGGATCGGTTTGCGCCCCGGCTGGCATGAGGCTGGCGAGCAGGCATCCGACAGTCAGCCCGACCCGGCGGACAGCCCGGCCAATCGAATGCGCGCCGTCTCTTCTTTGTTTCGACGCGGCCAATTAACCGCGCTCCTTCAGCAGCGTGACGACCTGCGCTTCCAGTTCGCTCCTGGGGTCGAACCCTTCCCGACGCCCCACCACCTGCCCCTGCCGGTTGATGATGACGAGGAAAGGGATGCCCTCGTGCGGGTACTTTTCGCGCACGTCACCTGCTGCGTCGGCGAA
>JBBRNU010000038.1:0-13783 GCA_038230115.1 Chthonomonadales bacterium
AGCGAGATTCCTGCCGTCGCTTCCTGTGGACGTATTGCGCTGACGGAGCGTCTCGTTCTAGCGGTCATCGGGCATGGGGCGCAAACCACGCTGAGCTTGTTCGACCATTCCGACCCTCCGACGGTCACTACGCTTGGCAGCGTGGAAGTGCGCGCTGCGATTGCGGTGGCCGTCGAGGGCGATTTCGCGTTTGTCATTTCGCAGGCGTCGTATCAGAATAATCCCAATAACCTGCACGTCATTGATATTTCCGATGCCGTCAATCCGCGCCTCGTGACGACCGCTCCGGTGAACAATCCGAGTGGGATCGCCGTTGTCGGCGACACGATTTACGTCACCTCCAGTTTGCGCTACTATGGAACCCGAAACGCCAACAACGTAACCGGGCTGACGATTTTCGCGTGGCGCGGCGGCGCTATGAGCAAACTCAGCGAACTGCCGCTGGACAACACGTACTGCCTCGCGGTGTCGGGAAATTATGCGTACATCGGGTGCGACCTGGAGGAATGGTCGAAAAAAGACAGCGGCGGCATTCGCATCGTGGACATCGCTAATCCAAAGGCGCCGCGTCAAGTCGGCGTCCATCTGGGCGCGGCGGTCAAGCGGGTGGCGCTGCGCGGCGAAACGCTGTTCGCCGTCACGAACAAAGTGGCTTACGGCTCCACGCGGGCATTACGCGCGTTCGACGTTTCCAATCCGGCGAAACCTACCCTCATCGGAACGCCGCCGTCGCGGGAAACCGTCGCCTATATGAAGCGCCGCGCCCGCCGCGTTCTGCATGAAATCGCCGCGCGGGAGCCGGAGTCTTACGCCGCGTTCGCCGCCGATGTTCTGGCGCAATCGGGGAAAGAGCGCGGGGCCATTGATTTTGACGCCGACTGGCTGACGGTTCCGATTTTGTTTGGCGGCGGCAAACGCTGGCAGCAGACTCAGCATAATCGGGGGCGTTTCGTCTGCCGCGTTCCCGCGTTCGTTCGGACGCGGCGCGAGGAATCCTACCCTGCCCTATGGGATAAAAACCCGCAGGTCGTGGAACCGCTTTTCACCGATGCGTCCCGCCCGCGAGAAACACGGGAGTTCGCGTTGCGCCTGCTGCGGCGTCACGCCCTGCCGGTTCCGGCGCTGAGCGATGCGGCGCTGACACGGAGCCTGCAAAGCGGGTCTGCGCCGCTGATCTCGCAGGCAGTCCACCAACTCGCGACCCTGCTGAAAGCAGGCGGCGTGGTTCCCCCTGAAATGGCGGCGGAGGCGTTTTTTCGCGGCGCTGGCCCGGCGCGGCGCAGCGTCCTGGCGCTGCTGGACAAGACCGCGAACGACCGCCAACGCAATGAAACCTTTGCGGGGCGGCTGTACGCGCTTGCCGCTGCCGACAGCGAGGCCGCCCTGACGCGCAAACAGCGGAGCGCCTTCGGGCTGCTTGCCGCACGCTTCGCGCCAACGATTCGCAGCGCGGCAACCCCCGCGCTGACCGCTCGTCTTTATGCGACTGGACGGGAGGACTTCGCCGCTTTCGCGGAAGACATTTTCGCGCATTTGCAGGCCAACGACCTGCTGGCATGGCTCCTCGCGCTGAATACATTGGAGGACGCGCTGCGTGACCGGGCGTTCGCGCGGGTTCTGCCGAACCTTGCGTCGCAGTTATTTCGCAGCGAAACCGCAAGAAACCTCGTCACTTCGCCGCAAACATGGGTGCGCGAATCGGGCTGGATAGCGCTGGCGAACAGCGCCACGCCCGTTGGCGTCTACGAAAAACTCTGGAACGACCTGCTGGATTTCGGCTCCGACGTGACCGCGCTTGCGACTGCTTTCGCCTCGCCCGCCGCGCTTTCGCTGCTGCCGCGCATTTCGTTCGACTACGCCCAATTGTTGAACGCGCTGCGCTCCCGCCCGCAGCTGCTGGAATGGATCACGCCGCAGGTTTTCGAGACGCTGCTGCCGAGCCTCTCGCTGGACGGTCTGCTGGAACTGATCGCGCTCATTCCCAACGCGCAATGGGCGAACCTTCGCGCCGCCTGCATTTCCGGGCTGCAAAAGTTTGATCGCGGGCTGGCGTTCTGGGAGAAAGTGTTCGCGCAGGTGAACGCACAGGGCGCTACCGCCGTTTCCCGCCGCTTGCTGGACGACGCGGAGTTGACCGAGACGTTTGTAAATCTCCTCGACATCGGCGACCTGCTCAAGAGCGCCAATCCCGCCTTCGGGTCGCTGCTCGGTCGGTGGGTCGCCGCGCACGTCGCGAATTTCGACCGCGACTCCCCCGAACTCCTGACAATCGCCACAAGCCGGCAGCCGGAAATCCGAACCGTCGGGCTGGCGCGATTGCAGACCGTCGGCATGAGCCTGCCGTTCGCCCTGCGCCTGCTGGAATCGGAACTGCCGGACGCAATCGAGGCCGGAAAAGCGTTCTTCGCGCGGGCGGAAGCAGATCAGAGGCTGGAATACGCCGTCGCCCTGTGCGACAGTCCGCAGCGTTCCGTGCGCGCCTACGGGCTGCAATACACCGAAACCCAGCTTGCCGCTCTGGATAGCGCCGCGCTGTTCGCCCGGCTGAGCGAAAACCCGGATACGAAGGTGCAGGTCTGGGTCGCGAAAAAACTGCGCGCTGGCGACGCCCCGAACGCCGACGTTTTCGACCGCGCCGTCCTGCGGCAGCGGGATAAAGGGCGCAAAGCGAAAGAGGCCGTGAAAAAGCAGCGGGCGCGCGAACCGGCGGCGGACATGGATTTGCTGCTGGAAATGGCGCGAAGCCGAACGCCGCGCGATGCGGAATGGGCTTTGCAGGAATTGGCGAAGCTCACGCTGGCCGGAGCGGAAATTCCCGGTGTCACGCTCGAAGGCGCGGCAGGAGGTTAAGCGCAAAAATGGAAATTACGCAGAGCTACACGCGTCCCTCGAACGCCGTGATGAACCCGGACGGGATGCGCCTGAACGTGTCCGCCGAGCAGTCGCGCCCGCCCGTGCATCTGGAGGCGATGGTCAAGGACAGCCTCGCCTATTCCCGCCTGATGCTGGCGCTGTACGAGGTCGTCACCGGCGATCTGCGGAATGCCCCGAAAGACCACACCGCCTATCAGAACTGGGTGCAGCAGCGTTATCTGGAAGAATTAGACGTTGAACTGCGAGAACGCGCCGCCAATCTGCCTGCCCTGATGGAAGCCCGCAAAGACCCCGCCGCCCGCGTTTCGGCGCTGCAAAAGCGGTCTGTCGAATTGCAGGCGGTCTCCGGCATGGGCGTTTACTGGAATCACGTGCGGCAGTACTATGACTGGCTTAGAAAGCACGATATGGACGCCTGGTGGGTACTTGACCCGGTGGTCAGCGTGCATCCCGACTGCCTGATTTTCGAGGTGTTTTCGCAGGACGAATCGAGTTATGGGCGCGTCACCGTGCCGACCGAAGCCCTAGAGGTTTTCGGCGCAGCGCAGTATGGCACGACCAACATAGATTACAGCCGCGCCCTTGCCGACGAGATACGGCGCGTTCGCAGTTATCGTCCCGCCTTTCTGCAAATCGGCGCGGCAGGCGTGAGCGTGGCGACGAGCGCGGGCGAATCCATCGAAAAGAAAATAGATTTGCCGCCGACGTGGGTGCGCGGCTTTTTGCAGGTGCAGTCGGCCTCGGCGTTCGGGGCGGTGGATTTGCACCTGAGCGCGGCGACGCTGGCGGAAGTCCTCTCCGTTCTCAAGCGAAATAAAGAGAAGACCGGCCCCCGCTCGCTGCGTTTTCAGATTGCGCCGAACCAGAAGCCGTCCATCGTGATCGAGCCGTTCGCGATAGTCGTGCCGGAAACGGAACACGTTTATACGGGCGGTTACAGCGGCGAAATCCGTATCTGGGGCCGGCGGCGTTTGTTCGTGATGGAGGATTTGCTGCCCCATGCGACCGGCGTGCAGGTGCGTCTGCTTGGCGGCGGAATGCCTTCTTACTGGACGGTCTTTCAGAAAACGCAGCGGTTCGATCTGGGGCTTTCCGGCTGGACGAAGAACGACTGGGCGCAGGCGGCGCGCTTCGATCTGTTGGCGGCGACCTCGGACGCGCCGCCGGAAACGGTCGAAGCGGCAGGGCATTTACTGGCGGAATTTCTGCATCTCACGCCGGAGCAGCTGGCGAGCCGTTTGAATATTTCCCGCGACGTGGCAACCAACGCCCTGCAAAAATGCTGCGGGCAGGGCCAGGCGATGTTCGACCACGTGACGGGGGCGTATCGCTGGCGGCCCCTGCTGTCCGTTCCGGTCAAACTGCCGGAAACCGAGCAGGACAAAAAACTGCTGAAAGCCCGCCGACTCGTGGATGCGAAAGCGATTCAATGGCTGGATACCGGCGAAAAGGCGGCGCGGGAAAGCCAGGTTCGGTGTCATGCCAAAGTGCGCGACGACGTGCGCGCGAACAAAGCGCAGGACGTGATTCTGGACATTGACCTCGACGGCCGGGTGCAGTACGCGCAATGTTCGTGCCACGATTTTCGGCGTGACAAACTGCGGAAAGGCCCCTGCCCGCATATTCTGGCGGCAAGCGTGGTCGCGGCGGAGCAGGTCGCCTTGCAGGTCGCAAGCCAGAACGCAAAGCCCGCCAACGCTTTCGATCCGCAGCAGTTCGCCGGAAAAACCTTTGTCTTTACCGGAACCCTGTCGTTGTTCACGCGCGAACAGGCGGAGGAATTGGTTCGGGAGCGGGGCGGGGCGGCGACCGGGAGCGTGAGCAAGAATACGGCCTATCTGGTCGCGGGCGAAAAAGCCGGGTCGAAACTGACGAAAGCGGCGCAGTTGAAAATTCCTGTTTTGACCGAAGCGCAGTTCAAAACCATGCTGGAGGGCGGCTCGTGAGCGACGTGAATCCGGGCGATGGGCAGGAGATGAAAGCGAATTGGCGTTCACGGCTGAAAGAGATCGGCAAAGAGGCGTTCGTCCGGGAAGAGATGGAACGGCTTGGCTTCTGGCCCCCCGCAGAAGGCGTGACCGAGCAGGCGAAAATAGCGGAAGCGGAACTGAAAACCCTGTACGGGGAACTGCGGCGGGCAAGAGAAGAACTCAGCGCCATTGATAAACAGATTCAGATCGCCGGGGACATTCCGGCGTTGATTCTGGAAGTCCGCAGGAAGCGTATCGAGCGCGTGCGCGCCGAACGCGAACGCAAAAAAGCGGAACGTCTGGAAGCGGCGGAACGCCGGAAACAGGACGATAAAATCTGGCGCGAAACCACGCTGCCTTATCTTGGCGAAGGGGTTTCGGGCGGACTGAATTACGGAACGGGCAAGCCGGAAACCCGCTTAGCGCTCGGTCTGCCGGAACTGACGACCGCACAGGATTTGGCGGGCGCGCTCGGCATCCCGACGAACCAACTGGCGTGGCTGACCTATCACCGGGGCGCAAGCGCGATGGATCACTACACCCGTTTTGCGATTCCGAAAAAAAGCGGCGGGACGCGCACGATTTCCTCGCCGAAAAAGCGGCTGCGAGCGGCGCAGACCTGGATACTCGAAAACATCGTCGGCGGGCTGGAAGTCCACGACGCGGCGATGGCGTTCCGGGAAGGGCGCAGCATCCTGGATAACGCGCAGCGCCACACCGGAAAAGCGGTGGTTGTCAAAGCCGATTTGAAGGACTTTTTCCCGTCCATCGGGTTCGGTCGGGTCAAGGGGCTGTTTCGCGGCTTCGGCTATAACGAGGGGATTGGGACGCTGCTCGCCCTGCTCACGACGGAATCTCCGCGAGTCGCCATGACGCTGGACGGAACGCGCCACTTCGTCGCCCTGGGCGGGCGCTGCCTTCCGCAGGGAGCCTGCACGTCGCCCGCGATCACGAACCTTTTGTGCCGCCGCCTCGATTCGCGCCTGACCGGGCTTGCCCGAAGGTTCGATTTCACCTACACACGGTACGCCGATGATCTGGTCTTTTCCCATGCGAACCAAGACGCTCCGGTCGGCATACTGCTGGGCGGGATGCGGAAGATTTTGGAAGAGTCGGGCTTCACCGTCAACGAGGAGAAAACCCGCGTGATGCGCCCGCAGCATCGGCAGGCGGTAACCGGCGTCGTGGTAAACGAAATCCCGCGCATTTCCCGGCACGACCTGCGGGAGTTTCGCGCTTTTCTGCATCAGTTGGAGACGCAGGGCGCGGAGGCAATGACCGAGCGCATCGGCAAAAACGCCCGCTGGTACGCGGCAGGTTACCTTTCGTTCGTCCACATGGTCAATCCCGCACAGGCGGAAAAGATACAGGCGGCGCACCCCTGGCTTGTCCGGTTTGGCGGCTGAATTCCAATTCCGAGGAACGCCGAATCTGCCTCGCCTGGAGGAGAACATCGGGCCGTCTCCGTCGAACTCACGCCGGACGACCTGCGTGACATCGCGGACACGGCCTCCCAAATCACGGCGCAGGGGGCGCGCTACCCCGAAACACTGGAGCAAATGACCGGTCGTTAAGCGGGAAATCGAGGGAGAGCGCGCGGAGAAAGCCAATGGAAATCAAAAGAAACGGGTCTCGGCCCTCCGGCAAAGGGCCGGAAGAGTGGTTTACCGGCATTGTGCGTGTTGACCCCCTCTTTCAGGCGGACGCGCCCGCTCGTGTCAGCGGCGCGAGCGTCACTTTTGAGCCAGGCGCTCGTACCGCCTGGCATACCCATCCGTTGGGGCAGACCCTCATTGTGACGGCCGGGCGCGGGCGAGCGCAGCGCGAGAGCGGCCCGATTGAGGAAATCCAGCCGGGCGATGTGGTCTGGTTCCCGCCCGGCGAGAAGCATTGGCACGGGGCCACGCCGACCACGTCCATGACGCACGTCGCCATTCAGGAACAGCTCGACGGGAAGGTCGTCGAGTGGATGGAAAAGGTCAGCGACGAACAGTACACGGCCCGATGACCTACGAGTTGAGCGCTCGCAGCGGTGTGCGCCGGAGAAAAAGGGGGAACGCGCTGGCGAGCGAGGGCGGCGAGCGCCTGACCGCCGGGGGCGAAACGGCGTTGAAAACCGTCGTTCTATTACCCGCCGATCCCGCGCGCGATTGCCGAAACTAACTACGACGGCTCTGTCGAGCAGGCGTTCGGGCCGGTTCGCGATGTCGTCGCCGGGCTGGAGCAGGCGTACCGGCTCTGTGACGTGTGAGGAACGTTCGCAAAACCCTTGTTGGCAGGTCTGCGCCCGACTCCATATGGTTCGGGCGCAGACCTGTCGAGCGCAATACGACACAACAATGCGCGTCCCTTCTTTGCAGTTGCAGGAACCTTTCTACCCCGAATTTCATCTCTTTTGCACTCTTTTTTATATTCCGTTGGAATGCGGAACTTGCCGCAAGCGACGTCGGTATTATCATGTAGTATGAGTGTGGTACGCGCAGGTCGAGCCGCTACAAGGCCGCCAACCCGCGTACAAACGGAAATTTGGGAGACGCCCGGCCCGTTTGCAGGCGCCATGCGGCATTTTCCGGTTCCGGCCTTCGTAAAAGAGTGTATAACGCGAGACGCATCGCCAGGGCGCGCAGGCGCCGGAATGAGAGCAAGCCTGAACATGGAACCGAAAAATCTCTCGGACATAATGGAGCAGATGGAATTTCCGAATAACGGCGCGAATACGAGTGAAGAGACCGAAGACGGCAAGCAGGCCATCCCCGAAGAAATGAACCTGCTGCCGCTGCGCGAGGTCGTTATTTTCCCCGTTCTGGTCGCGCCGCTGGGCGTGGGACGGGAAAACTCAATCAAGCTGGTCAACGAATCGGTCGTGGGCGGCAATCGTCTCATCGGCGTGTCGTGCTTGAAAGACCCGACGGTCGAAAACCCCACGATTGACGACGTGTATAAAGTGGGAACCGTGGTGGCGATTCGCATGATGGCGCAGGTTCCCGAAGGCATCCGGCTCATCGTGCAGGGCATTCAGCGCGTCGAGATTCTGGAAGCCGTCCAGGATTCGCCGTATCTGCGAGTCAAGGTGCGCCCGATTGAAGAGCCGCCGATTGCCGAAGCCGACCAGCTGGAAATCGAGGCGCTCAAGCGCAACATCGGTCAGCAGTTCAACCGCGTCGTGCAGCTGTCGTCCGACCTGCCCGACGAGATGCAGAACCTGCCCAACAACGTGACCGACCCGAACGTGCTGACGGATTTGATCGCCGCGCAGATGCCGCGTCTGTCGTTCGAGGAGCGCCAGGAAATCCTGGAAACGCTCGACCTCAAGGCGCGCATGACCCGGCTGATGCAATTGCTGGCCCGCGAAGTGCAGGTGCTGGAAGTGGGCAGCCGCTTGCAGTCGGAAGTGGCGCAGGAACTGGGCAAGACGCAGCGCGAATACTATCTGCGCGAACAGATACGTCAGATTCAGAAGGAACTGGGCGAGGGCGACGACCGAACGCAGGAACTCGACGAATTGCGCGAGAAAATCGCCGAAGCCGGAATGCCCGACGAGGCGCGTAAGGAAGCCGACCGCGAACTGGATCGGCTGACGCGCATGAACCCCGCCGCGCCGGAATACAACGTGACCCGGACGTACCTGGACTGGATGGTCGCGATGCCCTGGCAGGTCTCGACCGAAGACAATCTCGACATCGCCGCCGTGAAAGAAGTTCTCGACGCCGACCATTACGGCCTGGAAAAAGTCAAGGATCGCATCCTCGAATACCTGTCGGTTCGCAAATTCAAGCAGGATGGCACGGCGCGGCAGCCGATCTTGTGCTTCAGCGGGCCTCCCGGCGTGGGCAAAACCAGCCTGGGCCGCTCGATTGCCAGAGCGATGGGCCGTAAATTCGTGCGCGTCAGTCTTGGCGGCGTGCGGGACGAGGCCGAAATTCGGGGGCATCGGCGCACCTACATCGGCGCGCTGCCGGGCCAGATCGTGCAGAACATCAAGCGAGTCGAGACCAACAACCCGGTCTTCATGATGGACGAGGTAGACAAGGTGGGCGCGGACTTCCGGGGCGATCCGACGAGCGCGCTGCTCGAAGTCTTGGACCCGGAGCAGAACACGGACTTTCGCGACCACTATCTCGACGTGCCGTTCGATCTGTCGAAAGTGTTGTTCGTGACGACAGCGAACGTGCTGGACACGATTATGCCGCCGCTGCGCGACCGCATGGAGATCATCGAAATCGCGGGCTATACGGAAGAGGAGAAAATCGCGATTGCCGAGAAGCATCTGATACCCAAGCAGATCGAGGAACACGGCATTGTCGGGAAGATCACGTTCCAGCCGGAAGCGGTGCAAAATCTGGTGCGCGGCTACACCCGCGAGGCGGGAGTCCGCAATCTGGAGCGCGAAATCGCGACCGTGTGCCGCAAGGCGACACGCGGGTTCGCCGAAGGCAAAATGGACACGCTCGACGTTACGCCCGCCATTGTGACCGAGTTTCTGGGCGCTCCGCGCTTCGAGAACGAGGAAGCGATGGAGCGCGTGGATCGGCCCGGCGTGGCGACCGGTCTGGTGTGGACGCCAATGGGCGGCGACATCATCTTCATCGAGGCGGCGGCGACGCCGAGTCCGACCAACCGCCCGTCCAACCTGATCATTACCGGGCAGTTGGGCGACGTGATGAAGGAGTCGGCGCAGGCCGCGCTCTCGTATGTTCGCGCGCACGCCGAAGACATCGGCGCGCCTGCTGACTTCTACGAGAAGCACGACATTCACATCCACGTTCCCGCCGGGGCGATCCCGAAAGACGGGCCGTCGGCGGGCATCACGATGGTGACCGCGCTGGCCTCGCTGTTTAGCGGGCGTCGCGTGAAGCCCCTCCTGGCGATGACCGGCGAGGTAACGCTGTCCGGGCGTGTCCTGCCCATCGGCGGCATCAAGGAAAAGGCGCTGGGCGCGCGTCGGGCGGGGATCACGACGATTGTAGCCCCGGAGCGCAACCGCAAGGACGTGCTGGAAGACCTGCCCGAAGAGGTGCGAAATTCCATGCAGTTCGAGTTTGTGGCGGACGTGGGGCGGGTACTGGAAATCGCGCTGGAAGCCAAAGCGGAAAGCGCGCCGCTGGGGATTCCGGGCGACAAGAGCGGCGCGACGATCAAGAAGCCGCGCCGCGCCAGCGCTCCGGTTCTGCCGGAAGTGGTTCCCGTGACGCCCGCCATGCACTAGGCTGGCGTGAGACCGTAGACCGAGTGGAAAAAGTGACCGGCGCAGTAATGCCGGTCACTTTTTTTCGCAAAAAAAAGTCGTCCGATTCGCTTTCCGCATCGTCTCATTCGCTGTGAGTAGATATTAGCAAGCGCTCGCAAGCGAAATTTTGGGAACCCGAAGCGACCCGAAATCGTTGGTTAAGTAGAAAAATGTTCGGGGAATTGCCCAAAACAGGTTGACAAGTATATGTGTGATTTGCTATACTCGCGTAAGTTCGGGACGAGGGAAGGTTTTCAAGAAGATTGAGGGATGGCGGCCAGCGTGTCCGCCTGGGAAGATGTAAAGGAGCCTGCGATGAGCCTGCCGATGCGTTGGGAAAGCCAGCAAGAAGAATCGCCCGCCGCGCCGCCCATGCGAACCCATAGGCCGCTGCGCCGCCGAGAAGCCCGTCGCGCAAAAATGATGCGTGCGGGCGTCGGTCTGATTGCCGTCCTCGCCGTTTGCGGTCTGGCAGGCGTCGGCGCGGCGCGCGTTTCCGGCAGCGCGCGGGGAACGGAAGATTTGAAGCCGGTTACGAGCGCTGCCGGGCCGCTCGCGCTGGGCAAAACATCGGTCGAGCGGCGCCTGGGGTTTGTCACCGTAACCGGTAGCGCCACCAACTGTTTAGCGCGCCCGCTGCATCAGGTCGAAGCCGTCGTGGAATTGCTGGACGCGCACAAACAGACCGTGCAGGTGGAGAGCGCGCTGGTCGCTTTCGGCAATGTGCCAGCCAGGGATACGACACCCTTCCGCGTGGAGCTGAACGACAACGCGCGAGCCGTGGCGTACCGGGTTCGCTTCAAGCCGCTTTTCGGCGGTTCTTTCGACTGACCGGTATCTGCTGGAGGCGCTGAGTTCTGTGCGGGGCTATGAAAGCCCCGGCACGGAGGCCTTCGGCCAAGCGTCCTCACGGACGCAAAGACGTTTGCGCCAAAAGGTTAGCGCGTGAAGGTTTGAACCACCGAGATACAGAGGCGCCGAGAGAACGCAGGGACACTCACGGCAAAATGTTGTTCCATTTGCGAGGAGCGATAAACGTTTAACCGGCGGCATGTATCCCGTCCGCGAGGACGGTTGGCGAACTTGTTCGCCTCCCTGCCGGGTCTTTTATAGGCCCGGCAACCCGGCTAACTCGGCGGGGCAAAATAAAAACGGGCGCGGGAAACTTCTTAAAGTCTCCCGCGCCCGTTCTGCTGGAGGGCTATGCTACTTCTTGTGCGCGTAGTGGTGCGCGACCGCGACGCCCGCCGCGCCGGACAGGAGCGGGTGGCGCTGGGCGAAGTTCTTGTGACCGCCCGCCGCCACGCGGTTGCGGCCCGTCGTCTTGGCGGCTTTGTAAGCCGCATAGCCGCCCGCCGCTTCCGTCAGATGCGGATGACGGTGAATGAAACTGTGATGCACTTTCGTCTGGGCCAGCCCCACGCCCGGCGTGATCAAAGTTCCGAAAGTCGCCGCCGAAAGCGTCGCCGCGAAAACTCGCAGGCCGGTTTTATGAAGGATCATCGGTTTTTCTCCCTTGTATTTGTGATGTCTTATCGCTTCGTTCGGCTACAAGAATGACAGCCAGCCGAATGCGCGTCTAATTTGACAGACGGAATCAGGCGGACTTTGGTTCCAGAGACTACGTGAGACGCTCAGGGCAGACCGATGCTTCTTGAACTGGGAAGCAGGGGCGCGGGAGCTGGCTTCGACGGCGCGACCGCCGCGCTGCGCGCGAGGGAATGGCGCAGCGAGAAATCGCGCCGCAGCCCGCCCGACAGGTGGCTGAAAGGCGACCGCGTCGCCTTGTGCGGCGCGCGTGAACTGTGGGCGTAATCGCCAGAAGGCAGCGTCGGCAGTTTGGCGAAGGAGCGCGTTTCAAAGCGACTCGTCTGATACCGATGCTGTATTGCGGGCAGCGGCTTGCCGTCCTTGTCCGTCTGGCCCTTCCAATCGGGGCGAAAGGTCGTGGTTTGCGCGCCCGCCCAGGGCGCGTTTCCCAGCGCCGCCAAAACTACGAGCAGGCTGACCGCCCCTCTACCGCCCTGTATGAACCGCATCATTTTGTTTCCCTTTCAAAGCCTTCCCCGCATACAAAACCGAACGCGCTTGCTGGCAGTCCATGCACAATCCGTGCCGCAGCGACGTTGTCCGGCAAAAACCATGATTTAAGATAGCATAGGCGCGTGGAAAGCGCAAGTCTCGCGCTCTGGAAATTGCGGAAACGGAGAAAACCGGAACCGAAATACAAAAAAAACGCGGGCGGGCAGGAAGTTGCGCGTCGAGACGGGAATTGAACAAGTGGATTGCGCTAAAAAGCGTTTGGGCCGGTCGGAAGGGCGCGGCTTCGGCCTCGTCTTCGCCACCGGCAGCCGAAAGAACGCGCAAAGAAAGCGCGTCGGTAAAAGGACGCGCAAAGAAAGCGCGTCGGTACAGGAAATCAGCAGTAGGCAAACCTGCCGGAAACACGGCGGGAGCATTGCAGACCGGAGGACAAGGCCAGTGCAGCGAGTCTCGATCTTTGTGGACGGCGCGAACATGTATTACGCGCAGAAAAAACTGGGTTGGTTTGTGGATTTTCGCAAAGTTCTCAATTTCTTCGGGCGCGACGCGGGCAGCGCGGTCAGCGAAGCCTACTATTACACGGGAGCCGACACGCAAACCAAAAATCGCGACAGCGCCTTCCACGAATACCTGATGTATTCCGGCTATACGGTTCGCACCAAAGCGATCAAGCAAATGGTGGATGACACGACCGGCGAAATCGTCGAGAAAGCCAACCTCGACATCGAACTGGTCATTGATATGTTCAATACGGTGACCCTGTATGAAACCTGTATTTTGATGAGCGGCGACGGCGATTTCGAGCGCGCCCTCGAACTGGTACGCAGCAAGGGCAAGCGCATTGCGGTCGTGGCGCATCCCGACATGACGGCGCGCGAGCTTCGCAACGTGGCCGGACGCAACTACTTCGACCTGCGCGATCTGGAACGCTCCATTTCGCGCACCGACCGCCTGCCGGAAGCTGGTTCGCCCGCAGGGGCCATCGGCTTCGAGGACAGCCTGAACGCGCCGCACGTCGTCGCAACGGTGGCGACCGGGGCGTGGCGCAGCAGCGCGCCCCTGCCTGTCGGCCCGCACGAGCGGTACTGAAACGGCGATGCAGGAACGCCGGAATGAAATGGAAACCGCCATGCACGCCGAAGTTCGCATTCGCGAGGCGCGCAGCGTGGACCTGCCCGCTATCGGGGCGTTGTGGCGCGAGTTGATGGCGCACCATTACGCCCTCGACCCGCGCTTTCTCGTTGCGCCGGACGCCGAAAAGAAGTACGCCCGGCACGCGCACGAGATGCTCCGCTCGCGGGACGCCCGCGTTTTGGTGGCGGAAAGTGAGGTAAGCGCGCAGGTCGTGGCGTTTTTGATGGGCGAAATCCAGAACCGCCCGCCCATCGCGCTGCCGGGCCGCTACGGGTTCATTTCCGACATCTGCGTAACGGCGGACTGGCGGCATCGCGGCGTGGGCCGCGCCCTGTTCGGCGAAATGCGGCAGTGGTTCCTCGCGCGCAAAGTGACCGCGATTGAACTCTATGTCGCCGAAGCGAACCCGGCCTCCAACGCCTTCTGGCAGGAGATGGGAATGCAGCCGTTCCTGCGCCTGATGCGGCAGGATTTGTAATTTCGCCGTGCGACAATTGGGCTGCGACCGGGCGAAATCGAACGGCAGTCGGGTGAA
>JBBRNU010000039.1:0-13704 GCA_038230115.1 Chthonomonadales bacterium
CAGACGGCGTTTTACGTCTTTGGGATTCGCGGTTCCGGCTTCGGCCTCGCCCAACAGCCGCTCCACTTCCTCCAGCGGAACTTCCGTCGCAAGCGTGAAATAATCGCGCAGGGCCGAGTCGGGAATGGACATAAGCTTGCCATACATGGCGTCCGGCATTTCCGCGATGCCGACGTAGTTGCCCAGCGACTTGCTCATCTTCTTCACGCCGTCCAGACCGACCAGGATGGGCATGAACAGCGCGACCTGCGGGTCTTGTCCGGCATCGCGCTGCAAATCGCGCCCGGCCAGAATGTTGAAGGTCTGGTCAGTGCCGCCCATTTCAATATCAGCCTCGATCGCGACCGAGTCGTAGGCCTGAGCAAGCGGATACAGAAGCTCGTGCAGACTGATCGGTTCGTGCGCGGCGAAGCGGACGGCGAAATCTTCGCGCGCCAGCACCTGCGCCACGCTCATTTTCGAGGTCAATTGCACGACATCGGCGAAGCCCAGTTTGCCGAGCCACTCGCTGTTGAAGCGCACGCGCGTTCGGTCGCCGTCGAGAACGCGCGTTAGTTGCGTGACATACGTGCGCGCGTTTTCGGCGATGGCTTCGGGGGCGAGCATGGGCCGGGTCGCGGACTTGCCGGACGGGTCGCCGATCAGGGCCGTGTAGTCGCCAATAATGATAACGACCTCATGTCCCAAATCCTGAAATTGGCGCAGCTTCCACAGCACGACCGCAAAGCCCAGATGAATGTCGGGCGCGGTCGGGTCCAGCCCTAGCTTGATGATGAGCGGCTTGCCGGTTCGCTGCGATTTGGCGAGTTTTTCTTCCAGCCCGTTTTCCGGCACTATGCCGACGGTTCCGCGCTTCAGGCGCGCGATCCGCTCCGGCGTGGTTGGTTGAAGGGAAGGCGGCGTTTCCACTATCTGAGTCATCCTTCGTCATCTTTCATGGCGTCATTATTGCGTCATCATTCAATTCGGCTGCGTTTTGTTCGGTGTATGGTATCATGGCGGGCCGAACGCTGTCAATGCGCCGCCCGCGCGCTCACCCGATTTTCTCCCCTGCTTTCAGGCGCGCTGCGCGCTTTTCGCGTCGCCGCCCGTCTTTAATTTGTCGCGCCGACGCGGACAGACCGGCGTTCTGAACGCGGTTTGTTTGCGGTGACGAACCGAATTTGTGCGGGCGTTGCGAACCGTTGGCGGCATTTTTTTGCAATTGACCGCAGGCAGAGAAGGAATTCGCCCCGCCCGCGCTAAATGTAGCGCGAACAAACTCACCCGAAAGCGCGTGACGGCACAAGGTATTGGAAACGCCGGAAGGCAATGCCGGGCCGACGCCGCACTTACAAGGAGGACGCTTCGTGAAACGTATTGGGACGATTTGGGGCGCGGCGATGCTGCTGCTGCTTGGAATGGGGCTGACATTGGCGCCGAACGCGGCGCACGCGCAATCGCGGGCGGAAGACACGCCGGAGTTGTCGCGAGACTGGACGGCGCGCATCGGCCTGTTCGTCTTCAATAATCAGGCGGCGCGCAATAAAGTAGGCGCAGTCGGCATCAGCGGCCTGGTCGAGCGAACCGTCTATTACGGCCTGGGTTATGACGTGAATATCGGCATCGGTTACAACGGATACGACGACGTTTATAGCGTGCCGCTCACAGTCGCCATCATCGGGCATCAGAACCGCCTGCGCTACGGCGCGGGAGCCGGCTATTCGTTCGGCAAGCGCATCAGCGGCGCGGGTTCCAACGGCGCGGTCTTGACGCTGATTCTGGGCTGGCAGCTTTCGAGCGGACGCAACCCAACGTCGGCAGACCTGCGCTACAACTTCATCGCGGGTTCCGACAACGAACTCGACGGCTTCAGCCTGACCTACGGCATCAAGTTCTAATCGCGCGGTCGGGGCGGACAAGGCGTTCAACAAATCTGCGGTTCTGTCGCAGATATAATGACGGCTTTTGGAAGACGCGAAGGCGGGGGCGAAATGAACGGTCGCGCTGCTGACGCTCACGGCCCTGCTTGGAAGACGCGAAGGCGGGGGCGAAATTCTTTCGAGGATTTCGCCCCCGCCTTTTTGCTTGCTTTTTGCCTGCCGGATGGCAAAGCGTTCGCCATAAACTGGCCCCGTACAAGGCCGGGCGCAGCGCGAGAAGCGTCACAGCAGACGATGATAGCGGGCCATCCAGTAGGGCAGCAGCCAGAACGCGCCGTCGGCCTCGCGCCGCCCGCCGGTTCCGCCCTCGGCCTCATAAGGGTTGCGATTCCAGCGTCCGATGCGCGTTTCGTTGGGCGGCAGAACGCGCGTTAGCTGCGCTTCCTGCTGGCGGCCCGCCGTTGCGTCGAAGGCGACGTCGGCCCGCGCGCGATTCGATATCGTCCAGTCGCGCAGGTCGAGCGGCGCGTCTTCCAGCCAGCGAACGCCCGGAGCGACATCTTCCGTTCGTCCGGTCAGGGCGGCGTACAGGAAGTTGTAAAACGGCGAGCGCTCCGGGCGCAAAATGGCCTGCGTGCGCTCCAAACTCTGACGATACAGGGCGCGCAGGCCGGGGTCGGTTTCCAGGCGCAGGAGGGGATAATAGGCGATGGCCGCGAGTTGGTCGTCGGAATGATTGTTGTCACCAAAGGGAGGCATGATTTTTTGTTCGACCGTGTTCAGGGCGTAATGATGGCGCGTGACGAGGGTTCGGTAGGCGGACGCGAACCGGGCCGAGGGGCAGAGGCGCAAGGCCACGCGCAGGTGCGACAGGAGCGCGAGCGAGTTCAGGCCGCGCTCCGCGCGCCAGTCCGGGTCGTTATTGAGCTTGTCGGGCGTCCAGACGCCCCAGCGCGTCGGCTTTCCGTTTGGCCCGACCAGCGTGTAGTTGTGATTCAGAATGTGGGTCGTGACCTGTCGGCAGGCGCGGGCGATTTCCAGTTTTTCGCGCCGATTGGCGACCAGTTGGCTGTACACGTACCACGCCAGATAGTGGCCGTCAATCTCGTCGGCGGACGTTTCGGCCTTGTAGCGCACGCGCGGGTCGCGGGGCGAGCGATACCAGTTGGCGGCGGGGCCGGTTCGAAAGGCGCGCTCCCCGTCGTAAACCAGGGCGCGGGCGGGAAAGCCGGGAATGCCGGTCACGTCCAGCAGACCGAGCAGGGCGCGCATACTTTCTCTGGCGCGTCGTCGCGCCTGCGGGTCGCGCGTGGCGGCATAACGGAAACTTTCGGCGCATACGTAAAGCGACGTCCAAAGCCCGTCGTTGTCGCTGACTTCGGGCAGCCAGCGGGACGTATCGCCAGGCGTCGGCAGCAGGCAGGCTCCGACGAAGCCCCGGCGATTATGACGCGCCTGCGTGGCACGCTCGTACCAGGCGGCCTTGCGCGCTAAAGTCAGTGGGCGGAACGCAATGCGGGCGACGCCCCGGTCGGTCGCGACCCAAACACTTCCCGGTTTCCCGTCCCCTCTCCCGTCATCGGCGCAGAGGGCGTTGACGCGGTTATCGGGCAGCCAGCGGCGGCTTGCGTAATAGCGCCATCGCCCTTGCCACAAGCGCGCCAGACCCGTCTTGCCGCCCGCCCAGAGCGCGCCGTTTCGGTTCCGAGCCAGATGCGCGGGCGCGACCAACGGCAGGCCGTTCGCGCCGGTAATGAAGCGCGCGGCGTTCTCCGTATAATGAATCAAGCCGCGCCCGCTTGTCGTCCACCTGCCGCCGTTTCCATCGCGAACCAGAGCGGCGGGCGGGCGCGAAAGACGCGCGCGCGAAGCGGCGGAAAGTTTTTCAAATCGCGGGGGTCGGCCCGGCCTGAAGTGGCACGATTCCTGCATGGTGACAACCCATAACCCGCCGTCCGGCTCGGCGCGCAGGCTGCGAATCGCGGCGCGGGCGAGGGTTGGATCGGCGACCCGACGCCAGCGGTTGACACGTTCGTCGCAGCGCGCCAGCCCCGCCGACGTCCCGGCGTAAAGCGCGCCCTTCGTCGTGCGGGCGAGGGCGAAAACTTTTTCCGACGGCAGCCCGTCTAAACAAGTAGTAGGCGTCGCGACGTCCTGCAAAAAGGAGCGGTTTCGGACAGCGCGCGGTATCGGCGACCCGGCATTTATTTTTCTTATCGTTTGCCCTCGGCCCGCCGCTGACAGAACTCCGAACAGGAACGCGAACGCACAACCGACGCCCTGCGCGCCGGTGGCGAAAGGAGCGAATCGGGACTTTACGCGCGAACGCGCAAAACGTGCGGGAAGCGAAACCGCGCGGTGTGACAAAGGTCGCAGGAACGATGTGTTGAAGTTCACCGCGCAAAGTGTAACAATTCGGCCCGCATATCGTTCAATCATAATACCTTTGCGGCCAGAGGCGCTTCCTGCCAGGCGACGCGACGGGAATGCCCGTTGCAGCAATGGCGTTTGAGCGATAGCATTGTGGCGAAACTGCCGGTTTTCGCGCCCTGAACCCGGCCCGACGCGAAGTTCGTAGTGACCTGTGGAACAACCAAATAAGCGCGAACGCGATGAGCGGGTCGCGCCGCGCCTGTACAGAGTTCGTCCGGCGGAAACACGCCCGTGTTTTTTCCGGTTTTGTCCCAGGCGTTGCAAAGGCGGCAAGAGGAGCGCCAGCAAGACCATGAAAACAACGTCCAGGAAGACCAACTCCGAAGCCAACCGGAAAGCGACCGAGTCGAACGGGCCAACGCACGTCGGCGCGGACGCGGTTTCGTACCTCACGCGCCTGACTCGGCAGCGTCTTCTTACTTTTGACGAGGAAATCGCGCTTTCCTCCCGGATTCAAGCGGGCGATCATCGGGCGAAAGACCGGCTCGTGGAAGCCAACATGCGGCTGGTCATCAACATCGCCAAGAACTACCACAATCCCCTGGTTCCGTTCGAGGACCTGGTGCAGGAGGGCGCGATTGGCCTGATGACAGCGGCGGAACGCTACGATCCGAGCAAAGGCTATCGCTTCAGCACGTATGCCACGCACTGGATTCGCCAGTCCATCAGCCGCGCTATTGACAACAAGGCCAAAGCGATTCGCATTCCGGCCCACGTTTCGGAAACCTTGCGGAAAATCGAGCGCGCCCGCGCTTTGTTCCTGCGCGAGCAGGGCGAAGAGCCAAGCACGGAGCAGTTGGCCGCGCGTCTGGGCCTTTCGACGCGCAAAATAACGGCCCTGCTTCTGGCCGGGCAGGAGCCGGTTTCCCTCGATATGCTGGTTGGCGACGAGGAGAACACCACCCTGGCCTCGCTGCTGAACGACCGGACGGCGGCGAACCCGCAGGAAGCCCTGTTGTGCGCCGAAATGGAGCAGGAAGTGAATCGCCTGCTGGCGGTTCTGACGCCGCGCGAGCGCGAAATCATGCGGCGGCGGCTGGGTTTCGAGGACAACGCCGCGCAAGTGCTGCAGGAAATCGGCGAAAACCTGCACATTTCGCGCGAACGGGTGCGCCAGATCGAGGCGCTGGCCTTGAAGAAACTCAAGTTCGCCGCCAAGCGCCGCGATCTTTACGGCTACCTCAGCGGGTAACCGCCGCGACGACCGAAAGGCGAGCCTTCATAACGGCGGGCCGCAGAATTTCTTTTCTGCGGCCCGCGCTTGCGTTTATCTTCAAACCGATTTGCCGCGGACGCTTGCTTGCCGGACGCGCAAGCATTTACTCCCGCGCGGGCGCTTCGTATTCAGCCCGCGCAGGCGGGCTAGCGTTTCAGAACGGGCATTCATTCCCGTTCTCCGTTGCCCTTACTGCGGATGGTCGGTTCGTACCCAGAAAGGCTCTGACGTGGCGTAGCAGGCCTCGTCCGGGAAGCAGGCCGCGTTCTCGTGCGGTTGGGAATGCGCTTTCATCCGCACCTGATCTATCGGAACCTGGCGCACTTCGCCAGTTTTTTTGTACCCGACGATGTAAAAGCCGCTTGGACGCGCCATCGAAAGGTCGCCTTTGTAGTACGAGCGGTTCTCGCGCGCGTAAACGCCGGTGAAGAGAGCGATCTCCGGGTCGGTGACTGGAACCGCGATGTTGGTCGCGTGGGGGTTGCGATCCATGCTGGACTCCGCGTATTTCCCATCAGCCAGCGTGAGCAATTTCATAATCGCGCCGGGGCAGGGGTTGGGAATATTCCAGTTGTTCTGCTGGAGAATAGCCATGACCTGGCGGCATTGCGCCATTGCAGCCGGAACGTCGCCCGCCTGGGCCGCGTCAGGAATGCCGTCGCCCGTGTTGCGAATCGGAACGGGTTCCTGATGCTTGCGCCAGCCCAGAATGCACACAGACGCCAGCAGCGCCACAACCGGCGCGAGGTAGATGCGCTTCATGTTCGACTCCTTCCGCTCCTCAAGTCGGTGTTCAAAGGGTGGCGCAGCCGCCCCCGTCATCGGGGCCGCCGGAAATCTTCTGGGGCGTGACGCAGGGGCGATTGTTGATGGGCGTCCCGGCTTTACAGTCAAAACTAACGCAGGTATCTCCCGAATCGTAAAAACCGCCTCGCCCGTCCGGTATGTAGACATGATACTCAACAGGATAGAACGTGGCGCAGTGGGCGGGCCAGATATGGTCGTAATCCACGCACCGCGTCGCTGGCAGACGGGGGCCAGAATACACGAGCTGCGCGCCGTTTGCTACTTCAGCCGCGCAGCCTCCCCCATCTATGCACTGACTGCATCCCGGCGTATGGAGCGTTCGGGTGGCGAAGGCTGGGAGCGGGGCGTACAGCGCGCCCGCCACAAGACCAATGCTGAGGGCGGACAGGGCGGCAGAAGCGAGCGTGTCTTTGCAATGCGTTCTGAGCATGAGAAACCTCCTCGCGCACGAAGAACGAGTGAGTCGCTGCCCAACGCGCGCCGACACGTCACAAGTGACGCGCCACGCGGCGGCAGGAGAAAAAAGGGGGACGGAACGGGAGCGTCGGCACGGGGATCATACGGCGGATGAGCGGTATAATGCAGCGTACAGGCAGGCTGCGCCAGCGCCGGGTCAAGGCGTGGCTGGGGCGAAACGCAGCGAACGAAACCTACCTACAGTAGTCCCTGCAAGTTCTGTGCCAGATAGCGCATTGCGGGAAATTATTTTGAAAAAATTTTACGTATGTGACCGAAAATTGGAAGCGGTCACAAGTTCTGACGCCAACGGCGCGTTCGCTGCCCTATTCCGACGTTTCGGCGTGATAATCGCTTCGGCGCAACCACGCTCGGACGGTTACAAAAAACTGCCGCTACGACTACGACGGGGCGGGCGTGAAATCAAGACGCACGCAGCCGCCGCCCTCCTCATTATTGCAGAATTCGATGCGGCCCTGCAGGTCGCGCTCGGCCAGCGAGACCACAAGCGCCAGCCCCAGATGCGCGTTCTCGTCGGGCGCGAAGCCGGACGGAAACCCCGGCCCGTCATCGCGAACTTCCAGCCGCATTCCGGTTTCGCGCGGCGCTAACGTCACCTGAACCGATTTTGCGCCGTGCTTGCCCGCGTTGCTAATGAGTTCGTTGAGGACAAGGGCCAGCGCGGTTCCCTGCTTCACGGAAAGCGTGGCGTCCTCGCTCTGCCACTTGCCGATAATGCCGGTCGTCTGCGCGCCCATCGGAACCAGCCGCTTCACGATATCGCGGGCCGAAACGGTCATCGCGGCCTGATGCAGCGACAGAAAATCGTGAACGGCGGCGATGGCGCGCACGTTGCCCACCATACGCTTCAAATCGTCGCGCGAAATCGGCGGCGCGGCGGGATCGTCGTCCATGACGCGCATATCGAGCAGGGATGCGATCACCTGCAAATTGTTTTTCACCCGGTGGTGCGTTTCGGCGAAGGCTTCGGAAAGCCGCTGCGCCTTCTCGCGCTCGGCCTGCGCCAGCTGCGCGTTTTCCACGGCCAGCGAGGTGCGCTCGCCCAGCGCCTCGGCGAGTTCCACGTCCTCGTCCGTCCAGTGGCGCGGGCTGTCGTCGGCCAGAATCAGCGTCGAGACCCAGCGTCCGTCCTTTCGCAAAGGAACCGTCAGCAGGCTCCGAACCTGAAACGGGGCGAAGTTGTCGGCAAAGAACTCGCGCGTGCGCGGATCGGTCGCCAGGTCTTCAAAAGCCAGCGTCTGCCCCAGCCGAAACGCCTGCAAAACGCCCGGCAGGACGCGCAGCGGCATCACGCCCACAATCGGCGGCAGCGTCTCGGAGTCGGCGTAATCGCTGTGAATGGTCATGGTCTGCGCCGCTTCGTCCACGTCGGCATAATAAACGCGGGCGACTCCGGCGAATTCGCCCAGTTCGCGGGCGATGGCCTTGAGCGTCTGCGGCGCGTCGAGATTGCCGCGCAGCCGGTCGCCAACCTGCCGCAGCAGCCGATCCCGGTCGCGCTCACGCACCTGCGCCGTGATGTCGGTCGTGGTTCCGACCATTTGCACGGGCTTCCCCTGCGCGTCGCGAATCGGCGTGCCGCGCGCCAGGAACCGCCGATACACGCCGTTTTTGCCGCGCAGACGATATTCCACTTCATACCCGCTGCCGGTCTCGCAGGCAATGCGCCAGACGTTGGCGACGCGGGCGCGGTCATGCGCGTGCAGGTCGCGCTGCCAGCCGTCGCCCAGCAGGTCTTCGTTGGGCGTGCCGGTAAACTCGCTCCAGGGGCCGCTCATATAGGTAGTCTTGCCGTCCGGGTTCGTGGCCCAGACAAACTGCGGGAGCGTTTCCAGCAGCGTGCGGTACTGCACGCGCTCGCGCTCGGCGCTTTCGATCCGCTGCCGTAAGACGTAAATTTCCTCTTCGCGCTTCGCCTCGGCCTGCGTTTTCGGCAGGCGGAGGGTAAGCAGCGCGCCCACGATATTGTCCGCGCTGTCGTCAACCTTTTGGGCGTCGTGACCGCCGTCCGGCGCGTCCTCGCCCTTCAAAACGCCGCACAGGGGCGTTACGTCGGCTACAGCGAGCGTGGGGCGCTCGGCATTGACGCTGAGGGCGACCTCCTGCCCGCGCAGGGTCGCGTTCGCCAGCCCGCGCAATAGCAAAGCGTCCAGCGTCAGCAGCGCCTCGGCGTTCGGATGGCGCAGGGGATAGGCTTCGACGTAGGCCCGGAGCGTAATCGGCTCGCCGCGTTCCGGCAGATCGGGCAGCAGACGGCGGGCGGCGTCATTGACCTCGGTAATCTCGCCCCGCGCGTTCGCCATAATTAGAGCGTCGTCGAGAGCATTGAACAGACCGCGCAGCCGGCCTTCCGCCAGCGCGTCCGGCGCAATGCGAGTCCCCGCGTTATCGGGCGAAACGCGGGCGGGCGGAAGGGCGGACGGGTTCGGGGCCGATGGCGAGACCGTTGGGCCTTTTCGGGGCATTGTCACGGTGAGTTTCCTAAAAGTCTGCACGGCGCGCGAAAACGCTTTCGAACGGTTGAAGAAGGGATAGGGTTTCGCCGCCCGTGTAGTTCCGCATTCGGCGCGGCGATTCCTGCTTCTTCGCTGCGCGGGGCGGAGAACAATCCACCCTAACCCCCCAGCCCCCTTCCCCGCCGGGGAAGGGGGAGCCTGAACATCGAGTTTGTGGGTCAAGCGAAAGATTGCACATCACGAGCGGCAATGTTATTGTCTTTTGTTTCGCTCCCGTTTGCAGGAAGAAGCGTCCAGTCATTGTTTCGCTCCCCCTTCCCCGGTGGGGAAGGGGGCCGGGGGTTAGGCGAATGCAATGGCAACGCAGCGAAGCATTCTCATTATACGTCCGGCGCGCTCGAAACGCCACCGCAATTTTCGGTTCGCGCCCTGGCCGGCGATAGCCCGGCGCGCAGACGCGCGGTCTTTGTCGCTGTCGGCGCAGCCCCGACGACTCTGCCGCCCGCTTTTGTGGTAAAATAGACCCGCGCCGAAATGCAGCGAAACTGTCAGCCACCCGCTTTACGTGCGTTTTTGAGGAGTGTGTCGAACCTTATGAGCATCTATCCTTCGCCCGACGAATTGGACAAACAGGAGAGTAAGTTCGCGCTGGTCATTCTTTCCGCCAAGCGCGCCCGGCAGGTCAAGGACGGCGCGCGGCGCCTGACCGATGGCCGCTCCACCAATCCCCTGACGACCGCGCTGGAAGAGATCGCGGCGGGAACCATTATCGCGCGCGAAGTGGACGACCCGACCGTGGCCGCAGCGCAGGCCGCGCTCAAGCCCAACGTGCCGAGCCTGGAAGACATCATCGGCGCGGGGCCGGTCATCTCCATCGAGCCGGAACCGGGCAGCCCCGCCGCGCAAATGGCCGCGCTTCGCAGCGCCGAGCCGGACGCCGACGACGAGGAAATCGAGGACGACACCGACGAAACTCTGCTGCCCGTAGACGCCTTCGCAATGGAAGCCTCGGAGCGTGTCCACGACCTGGACGACGAAGACGAAGAACTCATCCCCGACCTGGAAGAAGACGAGGAATAGGACTACCCCAGGGCGCTGTGGAGGCTCGTTTGCGAGTCGAACGAGAGGGAGCGGAGTCGGTAGACTGGGATTGAAACCCCGTTCTGAAAGGCAAAGCCCGCCTGCGCGGGCTAAAGACACGTCACCCTGAGTTTCATCTTTCGCTTGGGTCTACCCTCACCCCCGGCCCCTCTCCCTGCATGGGAGAGGGGAGCGAAGGCCGTATCTTGCGCCTTTGCATAGGGCGGGGAAAGAACCTCGCTCTGACGCATCGGCATTGCAGCCCGCGCAGGCGGGCTGTGCATTCCAGAACGGGGTTTCAACCTTGTTCGACGCATTCCTACCTGCGCGCCAGGCGAGCGGACTTGAGTGACAAGCCGGGTAACTCAAGGAACGGATGCTGCAGCGAGCGCGGAGAAAACGAACGGACGATGCCGAAGATTCTGGGAATTGATCTGGGAACCACCAACTCGGTCGTTGCGGTTATGGAAGGACAGGACGCGACGGTAATCACCCTCGCCGAAGGCAGCCGACTTTGCCCGTCCGTCGTCGGGTTCTCGAAGACCGGCGAGCGGCTGGTCGGGCAGCTTGCCAAGCGGCAGGCGCTCGCCAATGCCGACCGCACGATTTCCAGCATCAAGCGGCACATGGGAACCGCGTACACGGTCGAAATTGACAACCGGCAGTACTCGCCGCAGGAAATTTCGGCCCTGATCCTGCAAAAACTCAAGGCCGACGCCGAAGCGTACCTGGGCCAGCCCGTCAGTAAGGCCGTGATTACGGTTCCGGCCTACTTTTCGGACGCGCAGCGACAGGCCACCAAAGACGCCGGGGCGATTGCCGGACTGGAAGTGGTTCGCATCATCAACGAGCCGACCGCCGCCGCCCTCGCCTACGGGCTTGACCGCGAAGAGGTGCAAAACGTCCTCGTGTGGGATTTAGGCGGCGGCACGTTCGACGTTTCGATTCTGGAGCTGGGCGACGGCGTATTCGAGGTGCGGGCGACCTGTGGCGACACGCGACTGGGTGGCGACGACTGGGATTTGCGCGTGATGGAATGGCTGGCCGACGCCTTCGCCCAGGAAACCGGCGTGAACCTGCGGCGCGACCGGTTGGCAATGCAACGGGTAAAAGACGCGGCGGAAAAAGCCAAAATCGAACTGAGTTCCCTGACCAAATCCAACGTCAATCTGCCGTTTTTGTCGTCCGGTCAGGATGGCCCGCTGCACATGGATTTAGACCTGTCGCGGGCGCAGATGGAAAACCTGACTTCGGACTTGCGCGACCGGATGGTCGGTCCGACCCGGCAGGCGCTGGCCGACGCGGGCATGAAGGCGGGCGACTTAGACCGCGTGCTGCTCGTGGGCGGCTCGACACGAATGCCCGCCGTGCAGGAACTTGTCACGCAAATGTTTGGCAAAGCCCCCTACAAAGGCATGAACCCCGATGAGGCGGTCGCGCTGGGCGCGGCGCTGCAAGGCGGCGTCCTGAACGAAGAGGTGACCGGCGTCGTGCTGCTGGACGTGACGCCGCTTTCGCTGGGCATCGAAACGCTGGGCGGGGCGATGACCAAAGTCATCGAGCGCAACACGACCATTCCCACACAGGGCAAAAAAACATTTACGACCGCCAACGCCGGGCAGACCACCGTGGAAATCAAAGTCTATCAGGGCGAGCATGATCTGGCGGCCTACAACAAGTTCCTGGCGAACTTTCAATTGACCGGCATACCGAGCGCCCAACGTGGAGCGCCGCAAATTGAGGTCAGTTTCGACATTGACGTCAATGGCATTGTTCACGTCGAGGCCATCGAGCGGAATACCGGGCGGCGCCAGCAGATTCAGGTCAGCAATGCGACCGGCCTGACGCCGGAAGAGATCACGCGCCTGTCGCAAACGCTGCACAGTCCCTGATTTTTATGTTTGTATTTGTAGTCGTAAAGGTTGAATGTTTCGGGGCGGGATTGGCAGTGGAATTTGCTGGGGAGAAGAAAGCGATATGGCGGCACAACCGCGAGATTATTATGAAGCGTTGGGCGTTTCCAAGACTGCGAGCGCGGAAGAACTGAAGCGCGCGTACCGAAACCTCGCGAAAAAATACCATCCTGATATCAACCGGGCTTCGGACGCGGCGGATAAATTCAAGGAAATCCAGTCGGCTTACGATACCCTGAGCGACGAAACCAAGCGCCGCCAGTACGACCGCTTCGGACCGGAGGGCGTGAACGGCGGCGAGGGCGGGTTTCCGGGCGGACAGGCCGGAGCCAGTCCCTTCGGCGACATCTTCACGACGATTTTCGACGACTTTCTGGGCGGCGGGGCGGGGGCGCGGGGCGCGGCCAGCGTCGTGCGCGGCGACGATCTGCGCGAAGACCTGGAATTGACGCTGGAAGAGGTCGCCAGCGGCGTGGAAAAAACCATCAAATTCGGGCGTATGGAGACCTGCGATACCTGTCAGGGCAGCGGCGCGAAGCCGGGAACCAGCGCCGATACCTGCTCGCAGTGCAACGGCGCGGGCCAGATCACGTTTTCGCAGAATACCCTCCTCGGCACGTTTCGCAGCACGCAGCCCTGCTCCAAGTGCCGGGGAACCGGCAAGACAATCGCCAGCCCCTGCCCTACGTGCAGCGGCAATGGGCGCGTTCGCAAAACCCGCGAGCGCAGCGTGAAAATCACCGCCGGAGTGGATACCGGGATGCGCCTGCGGCTGGTCGGCGAGGGCGACGCGGGCGAGCGCAACGGGCCGTCGGGCGATCTGTACATCGTACTGTACGTGCGCGAGCATGACACGTTCGAGCGACAGGGCAACGACATTTACTGCGAGGTTCCCGTCAGTTTCGCCCGCGCCGCGCTGGGAGACACCCTAAAAGTTCCGGTTCTGAACGGCGCGGAAGACTTGAAAATCCCGGAAGGCACGCAGCCCGGCCAGAAGTTCACTCTGCGCGGCAAGGGGCTGCCAGACATCAACGGGCGCGGCAAGGGCGACGAACATATTCTGGTGCGCGTGCAGGTTCCGACAAAGCTGACGCACGAGCAGCGCGAGCTTCTGCGCCAGTTCGCCGCCACGACGGGCGAGCGCGTGGCCGAGGGGCATGGCGGCAAAAACGGCATTCTTGGCAAAATCCTGGGGCATTGATCGGCTGGTTTCGTTTGGAACGGTTTTACCTCCGGCTCATTTCTCGAGCGGATTTCTTGTCCGGTTGATTTTTGCGACGAGTCGTTAGTGGTCGGTAAAGCGGCGACAATCCCGAGCGCAGCGCAACCTTCTTCGCCAACGCCTGAAGAGACCGTATAGAGGGAGACAAACGAAAATGCCCGAAATGATCCCTCCGATTTTGAGGGAGGTCCCCGACGAGTTGGTTGGGGAGCGCGTGTTGCTGAGGCCCTACCGACCG
>JBBRNU010000040.1:0-13686 GCA_038230115.1 Chthonomonadales bacterium
CGCCTCTTTGAGCTTTCGATCCTCTCGATGGTCTTGCTGCACCCGATACCAATAGCGTCCGCCCAGCAAAGTCAAGCCAATCAAATTCAAAATCAGCAGCCACTTGAGCCAGCCATTGCTTCGCGCCGACTTTTGCATCGTAGACCTCTCTACTTGAAGCCGTTTCATTTTGCCGTTCCCGACTCAAGTTCAGCGAGCGTCTGATTTATTCTCCGGCGCACCGCTGAACGCGGGTCTCTGAGCAGCGGACGGAGTATAGGAATAGCTCTTTTATCTTTCAGGCGGGCCATATTGCCGGACGGCCCTACCGTGTCCATTCCAATTTCATCCTGCGGATCATCCAGCGCAATTTCGTCCGCCATCGCCCGAAAAAGTCTTTCCTTCTGTTCAGCGCTCATCTGAGGAATGGCTTCATTAAGAACGTTACCGACCTCCATGCGGAACGATGCTGCGTCCCTGGGGGGCAACTGGCTCGGTTTGAGTTGAGCCAGACACCAATCCAAATCTGCGTTGGAAATACCCTCGGCGCTTTCAAACTGCTTGGAGAGTTCCAGAATTCTCGTGGCGTCTTCGCGCGCAACGCCTCGCTCGACTCGCGTATTGACGATTTGTTCCATTTGCTTGCGTTCCGCGCGCCGCTGCTTTTGGAGGCGAGACCAATACATTCCTCCCAATAGCAGCAGCCCTATCAAGTTGAGCGCCAGCAGCCACTTAAGCCATCGGTTCTTGTTCGGCTTGTTTTGCACGTTTATCTTCCTGATCGAAGGAAAGGGTAAGTACAAACGAGACGCGACGCCTGATATTGTCGTTGGTATGAAACACCAATAAGACATCAAAAGGCAAGTCGCGCCCCGTTTGTCTTTCCATTCTTGAAAAGAGCGTTCATCGGATTGTGTGAGCCGTAATCTGAGACGATAAGACGCTATCCTCCGCAATGCTGCTTCTCGCAGGTATAGCATTTATCCTTGCACAACTGAGCGCCCGCTGCATCGCCGCCGTGACAGGCGTTGCAGGCTCCAACGCAGCATCCCAAGAAGGCCAGATGATTGCCGCCAACGTTATCGCGGCACGAATTACCCGCTTCGTAGCCGCTGGCGAAAGCGCATCTTGCTAAAGCTACTTGCCCGCTGAGCGAGAAAAGGAGAAGCGCGGCCGCCATCTTGCGACGCGCCGAAATGCTGAAACGTGTTCGCATTCGAAACCTCCCTGGATGCAAAAAATGGGGCGCAATGGAAAACGCCGCCTGCCACCCCTGAAATGCATAGACTTGCTCAACGCGAGTCTATTACTAATTATGACGCGGTTCCCCGTTGAAATAGCAGGGAAAATTGCAAAAAAAGAACTATTTTTTGCAATTCGCCGTTTTGGGTAATTTTTGTCAGGGCGGCGTTGGCGCAGGACGAAACCGAGGGAAGCGCTTGGAACAGGAACGCGGCGCAGAGGCGCCGAAAGAGGGTTCCGCCAGCCATCTGGCGAACATTAGGCGGAGGGCGCGCGGCTCGCTCCTGCGCCGCCAAGCCCCTATTCCGACGCCCGCTCTGGCGTCCGACCCAAAGATTGCGACTTCATCATCTTGATTGGCAACCTTCACGCCCGTTATAACGAGTTTCGCCTCGTCCTGCCGCTCCAGACCCGCATCGCCTGGAAGTGGGACATGGCGACGGGCATTTTTGCGGGAATTTATCAGGGCTGCGTCTGGACGTTCGTGCTGCGGATCGCCCGCGCCGAGCTGGGGGCGACCACGCATCAAATCGGCTGGATCGCCGCCGCCCCCGCCATCGGTTACCTCTTCGCCACGCTCTGGGCGCGTCAGATGGAAGGGCGGGCGAAAATGCCCTTCGTCTACTGGACGTGGCTGTTCGCGCGCGGCCTGTTTTTGCTCGCTCCCTTCGTTCATACCCGCAATCAGTTCGTCGCCCTCGTCTGCATCACGCCGATTGTCTTTTCCGTCTCGATGCCGGCTTATACGGCGATTATGAAGGAAATTTACCCGGACGCGCACCGGGGGCGGCTGATGAGCATGGTTCGCATCGGCATGAACCTGATGACCCTGCTGACCGCGCTGATTATGGGGCGGCTGCTCGATCACGGCCTGAACTGGCGCACGGCGTTCTGCATCGGCGGCGCGTTCGGCGCCCTGAGCGCGTGGTCGTTTCGCAAAGCGCCGCTGATGGCGGTTCCCGTTGACGACGCCCCGATTTCGGCGGGCGCGTTCGTACGCGACACGCTGCTGATTTTGCGCCGCAATCCCGGCTACCGCTGGTTCACCGCCTCGGTCTTCATTTCCGGCTTCGGCAACCTGATTTCGTCCACCTTGATCCCGATTCAACAGGTAGACCGCTTCCACGTCACGAACACAGACGTGGCGAACCTGCAAAACATCGCCTCGATTACGACGATTCTGGGGTTTGTCTTCTGGGGATCGTTTCTGGATCGAAAGGGGCCGCTCGCGACCGTGATGGCTTCGGTCGGCCTCAATCTGGCGATCCCGCTCTTATACGCCGGGGCCGGAAATCTGAGCGCGCTCTACTTCGGAGCCGTTATTATGGGGCTGTACACGTCGGGCATAGATTTGGGATATTTGAACACCACGCTGAAGTTCGCCGAGCCGGGGCGGGCGGCGCAGTATCAGGCGCTGCATTCCAGTTTCTTCGGCATTCGGGGAACGCTTGCGCCCCAGGTGGCGATCCCGCTCATGGCCGTTGTGGGGGCGCGGCAGGCGTTTCTGATGTCTTTCGTCATCATGCTCGTGGGCGCGTATTTGCAGTTGATTTCGATGCGCGACTACCGCCAGCAGAAGACGCTGCTTGAGCCGTCGCCGAAATCCTGATGGCTGCCTGTCTAATTTGTCTATAAGGTCAAATGCTTCCCTGATGCAATCCCACAAAAGTTCCTGGGCATTCGTAGGGGCGCAGTAATGCAAATGCAGGGCGCGTCCAGCAGCGCCCCTACAGAGGGTCGCACAACTGCTTGTGTGGAAAAGCGCTAAGCTTTGATACTCAGCCCGCTTTTGCCGCCTTGCGAGGACGCCGCCGCTTCTTGCGCCAACAATTTAACGGCTTGCCGATCACCTTTCGCGGCTTCCTTTCGGGTGACATCGGGTGTCTCCGTAGCCTCCTGCGCCGCGCTCGCTTGCGAACTCGAAGCCGGTACGGAAATCTTGATCGGTTTCGATTCGGAAATCTTAACCGGCGGGGAAGGCTGAACCGGGGCGGCTGTCGAACTCGAAATACTGGATACGCTCATGGGTTTCTCCTCGCTGACCTATTGCTATAGCGAGTATCGGTTGCTATTCGCGAAAGGAGAGGCGCCTCGCCGAAATGGGCGCTTCTTCTTCGAACGCTGCCACGAATTATCTTTTCCGTCTTCCGCCCTTGAATAGCCTCTTACTTCACTTCCGGGTGCAGGGTACAGTCACAAACGTTCGCTTGAAGTCATAAACGTTCGCTTGAAATCGGTCGCACGGCTCCCTTTACCTCTGTCGGCCTCTCCTCTGCTCCTGAATGACCCTCAAATGGCCTGTCTTAAGAGATTCACAGAGACTTCTCAGCGTATTCTAAGACTCTTCCCGGCGTTTCTCGCGCGCAATGGATTACAATAAACATGTAAGATAGCGTTCGTCGGTTGAAGGAGGGCTTTGACATGCATTTGCGCTCTCGTGCGTTCACGCTGATTGAATTGCTCGTCGTCATCGCCATTATCGCCGTTCTTGCCGCATTGCTGTTTCCGGTCTTTACCCGCGCCCGTGATAAGGCGCGGCAAGCCTCCTGCGCCTCGAACTTCAAGCAGATTGGGCTGGCCGCCGCGCTTTATCTGCAGGACTACGATGAGCGGTATCCGCTGGGCCACGCGCCGCAAGACGATCCGCTGATGACGTTTGACGGCGGCGGCGATTACGAGCCGCACTTCATTGAATTGCTGCGTCCCTTCGTTCACAACGTGAAAAACCAGGGGGTCTGGCGGTGTCCGTCGGACCCGTCTCCAAAAGTGACGAAGGAAGGCGATAATTCGGAGTTCCATGTCTCCTACTCCGTCAATGGGTGGTTCGAGTACGGCGCGGCGCTGGCGAAAGTGGAACGGCCCGCCGACAAAGTATACGTGCTGGAAAGCGCGGACGACGACCACTTCCACTGGTGGGCAATGGGGCGTAAGAAGGCGGGCGACCCTTTTATAGCGTTGGCGCAATTGCCGCAGAAGGCGCTGGACGAGCAGACGGCGATACGACGCCACAGCGAGGGCGCGAACTACCTGTATGCCGACAGTCATGTGAAATGGTCGCGCTTTGCCTCCTTGTGGGGAACGACCCGCGACACGAACGCCTTTTGGCCTTGACGTCCGGCGTCACGCTTCCTGCGCGCAGACCTGCGCCTAAACCGCAAGCCCGTCCGCGCCGTTTGCGTCTCCTAGCAGGCCATAAACTATTCTGTGACCTCTCAAGGCAGCCGGGCGGACAACTTGCTGCGACACAACGCGACGGCTCATTTTGGCGACCCGGTATTGCGCGCCACGCTTCTCTACCGCGCTTGTGCAGCGACGGCGATCTTTCAGGGCTATATCATAGGCTGTCAAAGCCCGCAAATGAGACTAGAAAATGACGGTAATCGAATGTTTCCGAGTCGCGCTGCGCGGCCTGATAAGCAATAAGACGCGAACCACTCTGACGATGCTGGGCATCATCGTGGGCGTGGCCGTCGTGATTATTGTGGTCGCTATCGGCGAGGGGGCCAAGCTGCGCGTGACCGAGGCCGTCAACTTGATGGGAACCAATCTTCTGAACGTCACCACCAATCGAAACCGACTGCGAATCGGCACGGCGGTCTCCCGCTCGACGGTTGCCGCCAACGCCGCTGCGCCCGTCGCTTCCACCGCCAACACCACGCCGCTCAACAGTCTGATCCTTTATGACGCCAGGCAGATCGCCGCAAACTTTCGCGCGACGATAGATCGGGTCGCGCCCCAGATCGATGCCGATATTTCCGTTCGCCTGGGCGACGTCAATACGACGACTGAGGTGGCTGGCACGACGACGGATTATCCCTACGTGAAGAAAGCGCGCGTCGCCCTGGGCCGTTTTTTCACCCAGGAGGAGGCTGCCAGCGCGCTCAGGGTCTGCATTCTCGGCCCCAGCGTGGTGGAACATCTGACCGGCGACCCCAGCAGCGATCTGACAGGAAAGACGGTCGCGATCAATCGCCAGAACTTTCTCGTGCTGGGAACCCTCGCCGCCAAGGGCGCCAGCGCGGGCGGACAAGATCAGGATGACATCATCCTCATTCCGGTGACCACGGCAATCAGCCGCGTTTATAATCGGCAGGCGCTCAACAATATTTTGATCCGCTGCACCAGCGAGGCGATGATGCCCCTGGCGCAGGAGCAGGTTTCGTCCTACTTGAGGAACCGTCACCACCTGCTGCCGCCGTTTCCAGAAAATGACGACTTTCGGGTTCGCAACCAGTTAGAGCTGCTGCAAGCCCAGCAGAGCGTGACGGGAACGATGACTTCTCTGCTCACCGCTGTCGCCGTCATTTCACTCGTTGTCGGCGGCATCGGCATTATGAACATCATGCTGGTTTCGGTCACCGAGCGGACGCGCGAGATCGGCATCCGCAAGGCCGTGGGGGCGACGCCGCGCGATATTCTCCTGCAGTTCCTGATCGAAGCGGCGGTCATTTCGGTGATCGGCGGGTTCATCGGGATCGGCCTGGGCATTGGGGGTTCGATGCTGCTTGCCTCGGTCGCTGGCTGGGCGACCGTCGTCAATTCCACGGCTATCGTCGCGGCGGTCGTCGTCTCGGCAGGCGTCGGCATCTTCTTCGGCATTTATCCTGCCAGTAAAGCCGCCGCCTTGAACCCCATCGAAGCGTTGGGCTTTGAGTAGGGTTTATCCGCAGGAGGCGAGGGAATGTCTTCCGTCGCGCCGCTTGCGACAACCGCAGGGCAAGAAACGGCGGCTGTCTCCCTCAGCGGACTCTTACGCGGGGAGGCGTTGAAATCGCGAGGATCAGGGGATGGTCGCTCAGGGTCAACGAGAGCGAACGAATATTCTTGTGAACTTGGACTGCCGTTGCACCGACTGTCGGGTCGTAAACTTTTACCGAGGGAAACGCGCTCCCCAACTGAACCGTTACCTTGTCCGCGCCGCTTACCCGCTCATTCCACAGCGCCAGGTAAAATTCGCCATCGCGCTTCTGTAGCAGCAAATCATGCATGGTCGCCGGTTGGTTCGCGATAATATAATCGAGTTGGCCCGGCTTCGACAACGCGCCGCTGTCCGCCAGGATCGTGGTAAGATTGTGGAGATAGACGGCGGCCTTTCGCGGCGTATAGTCCGGTTTGTAGAACCCGTATTGTTGGTTGCCGGCCTCGTCCACCCGATCTCGCAGCAGGTAAACAGCGGTATAACTCCAGCCTCGCTTGAACTGATCCAGATACAGGCTCAAGAGATTCAAGGCATGAATTGGCTCCGTTATCGGCCCGTCAATGGCGCAGCCGGTTTCCGTCGTGACCCGCGGCAGCGTGAGCAGGGCGGCAGCGGAATAACCGGCGTAGTGGCGCGCCCACGTCAAACCGTATTCGCCGTATAGCCCGTCCACTTTGCAGGCCGGGGTCGGGTCGGCGGCATTCCACGTCTTGTTGTCCTCCAGGCCCGGCGCGTTCGGGTGGTAAATGTAGTTGTGAACGTTGGCGTAGTCGGCGTATTTGACGCCATCGGGCATCCCGCTTTTCGCGCCGTTCGGAATCGTCAGGAATTGCAGCCCGACATCATCCGTTTCGGCGCCGTTCTCGCTGATGCCCCAGACCGGATAGCGTTTCAACAGCGGGTCGCGCTTCACGGCCCGGTAGAGATCGCTTTGCAACGCCGCCACCGGCTTCCAGGTTCGCTCTCTTCCGCCGACCTGCCCCTGATAGGTAACGCCCCAATTATTGGGTTCATTCGGCCCTTCAAAGGCCAGGAGCGCGTTGGCTGCCGCCAATGGTCGGGCCGTCGCGAGGAGTTTGGCAAGGTCTGCGCCGCCGCTTCCCGGACTCCAACTGAAGCGAACGCCGGTTTGTTTATGGAGTTCAAGGAAGTTTTGCAGGGGAAGGTCGCCCTCAATGCCCGACCGGAACCACCGCACGCCGAGATATTTTACGCAGTCGAGAGTATCGTGTAGAGTCTCTCCCCGTTGGTTCAGGGCGGAATTGACGCCGAGGCTGTTGAGGAAAGCGGCCGCGCTGACAGCGGTCGCAGGTTTTGCCTGCGCGACGGGCGGCAGGCCAAGCATGGCGGCAAGGAACAGGCACGGCAGGCGCAAATGCGCGCGGCGGAAACAGCGCGAAGTCATGCGATTCTCCAATAATTGAGGCGATTTGATCTTGTGTCATCTGGACGAACCGAACTTGCTGCCCGTCATGTGTCTAGTGTTTCAATCCTGGCGGCCTCTATAATCAGGCATCGCGGCTTTTTGGTAAAATTCTGGTGACCAAACCCGATTTCACCGGAAGGAAACCGCGATGCGCTTAGAGATTATCACATTTTACGAGGTTTGCGACGCCTACCTAAAACAAAAAAGCGTCTCCGATGACCCGCAGGCCAAGATGACCACGACCGAAGTGTTGGTTACGGCCCTCGCCGCCTGGTTCTTCGGCAGTAACCTGCGGATGGCCTGTGGAATTCTCGCCGAAAGCGGCGTGGTGGTGCAGATGCTTTCCGAAAGCTGCTTCTGCCGACGGCGTCAACGCATTACGCCAGAGGAATGGCAAGGCCCACGGTCTTTTACTCCAAGGCGCTGTAACGAGCAGGCATAAACAGAGCCAACGAATTCCCAGGGTCGTGACGATTTTGTTGCCGGTGGAGCGTACTGCATCGCGGAACCAACCCTTGTAGACGATCTTCTTGCCCGCCCGCCGCTCCAGCGTTTCATCCACCACCAGCGCAATTTGCGCTTCGGGGGCCACAAAGGCCGCCAGCAGCAATCCCAAGAGGATACGGCTTCGGTGGAGGGGAGACCAGGTCGCCTGGTTGAGAACACGATGCTACTTGCCGAAAGTACCGACTTGCTCCAATCCCATCACCCGCAGAGCGGCAGGGACGGTGCGCTTTCCTGGGGCCAGAATAGTTCCCCAGAGCAAGGTTTGTACCTTTTGGAAAGTCGGGCGCGTAAAAGCCTGCGCGAACGGAGCGAAAAGTTGTATAATGTCAGGAGATGGGGTGAGCATAATTCCTCCAGATAGAGTGGAAGCTTGGTAACTCCTATTCTATCTCGAAAAGCGTCTGCTCACTTATCTCCTCTTAAAAAAGGCCAAAGGCCAGATTTTAAGAAAGCGCTGGGTATTTCTCTTTGAGACTTGAAAGGCAACCTTATGAACACTCCCCCTTTTCGTTCCTGCTCTGCTGTGATTACCCTCTTTGCAACCTGCTGCGCGTCGTTGGGCACATTGCCTTCGGTCCACGCGCAGAAGGCAAAGGCGCCAGCGCAATCCCAGGCACGTTATGTTGCCAAGGGCGGCTTTTCTTTTGCAGTCCCCGCGAAGTGGAAGAAGGACGATGCGGACATCAGCATGGAGCGAATGCGCTACGTCCTGACAACCGCAGATGGGGCAGTAGTCACCAGCCTCAAGATCAGCACACTGCGGGACAAGGAAGCCACCCCGGATAGTCTCGCGGAACACCTTCGACAAACCGTGAAGGAGAACACGGGAACTATCCTTGTTGTGCGCGACAAGGCGGTGACGGTGAGCAAAATGCCAGGTATCCTCTTTGAGACCAACAACACCCGGCCCAGCGAACCGGACACGGAGATGACGCTCCTCACCGCCCGCAAAGGCATCACGAGCCAGGTGACCTTGACATGCAAAACCGCCGACCGCGCCAAGTATGCGCCTGTGTTCGACAAGGTCGTCGAAACCTTCAAGTGGCAGTAGAGTAACTCAACTTGCTACCCGCCATTTGTCGGGGCGTAACGTCTGCTGAACGGGCATAGCGGCCTCTTCTGGTACAGTTTTGGCGACCGGCCCGAACGAACCTCGGCGCAACCCCGCTATGCCCCTTAGATTATGACATTTTACCGCGCGTGTGACGCCTATTTGGAGCGCAAAGGCTTTGCCGATGCTCCGCAAGCGCGTATGCCCCCCGCCGAGGCGCTGATGACGGCGCGGGTCGTCGCCCTCTTCGTTGCCAAGAACCTACGGCTGGCCCGCCAAGCCTTGTCGGAGAGCGGCCTGGTTCCCTACATGCTCTCGGAAAGCCGCTTCAAACCGCCGCTGGCACAAGATCAAGACGGACGACTGGCAAGCGATCCTGACGTTGCTGGCGCAGTAATACCCGGCAGACACGTATCTGATTGATAGCTGTCCCTTTCCCGTCTGCCACAATCGGCGCGCCCACCGCTGTCGCTTGTATCAGGACGAAGGCAAGGCGTATTGGGGCTTCTGCGCCGCGAAAGAAGAGTACTACTACGGCCTCAAAGCGCACGTCATCGGGACCGCAAGCGGGCGTCCGGTCGAAGTGTTGCTGCTGTGCGGGTGCAGTGGCGACCTGACAGGCATGAAAGAGAGAGCCTTAGCCTTGCCCGCAGGCGCGCAGTTCTATGCCGACAAAGCCTACACGGACTACGCGTAGGAAGAAAGCCGCCTTCAACACAAGCAGATTACCTTCCTGCCCCTCCGCAAGAGTAATCACAAACGGCAATACGCCAAGGAAGTCGCGAAAAAGGTAAGTCAGACGCGCAAGCGCATCGAAACCACGTTTAGCCAAGTCACGGCCAAGTGGCCCCGGCGACTCCATGCGGTCAGACCGGCGGGTTTCGAGAGCAAGGCGCTGGCGTTGTTTGTCGCCTTGGCTATCTGCTGTGCCGAACAAGAAAAAATAGCAGAAGCATGACGGGTAGCAAGTTGAGTTGGACGAACGGGCCGTCGAATTCACAAGACGTGACTGGACATAAGATGCGGTTTTTGGCGACTATACGAAAAGAGCGCGCCCGCAAATTGTAGCACACATGGGGATAAGCAAGCCTGCGTTCATCCCTCTTGTCATTTTATCATTGCTTACGCGCGAAAAACGCCGCCGGATGCGCTTTGTTCGCGCCGGGCGATCTGCGACCCGTCAACAAACCCGCGCCCGCATTCTGGCGCCACTCGACCGTTCCCAGCCGCGATGCTGAAAATTTCCGCCCGCGCCTCCCGCCGAAAAAAGAGAACGAATGTTTCCCCGCCCCGTATCTATAACAAGTATCCGCGTCGCGCGACCGAAACCCCGACCCCACAGACCCGCCCTGAAAACATTCCTTAAATTTTTTTGAAGGAGATTGCCCATGTCCGAACACAATCCCGGCCAGCCGCCGCTTCCCGACACGACAGCGGACGAAGACAGCCTCTGCGACGCTTCGCCGTCCGGCCCGTCGCGCCGTCAGTTCCTCCAGACGGCTGCCGGAACCGGCCTGGCGCTGGCCGCGCCGCTGCTCGCCGAACCCGGCGCGCTCGCCGCCCAAAATCCCGCGCCCGCCGCGCCTCGGACTGCGCCCGGAGCCGTGCCGGTTACCCTCAAAATCAACGGAACCGACCACGCGCTCGCCCTGGAACCGCGCGTCACGCTCCTGGACGCCCTGCGCGAATACGCCGGAATGACCGGCACGAAAAAAGGCTGCGATCACGGGCAGTGCGGCGCGTGTACCGTTCACGTCGAAGGGCGGCGGATCAATTCGTGCCTGACGCTGGCGATCATGCATCAGGGGCAGGCGATCACGACGATCGAAGGTCTGGCCGAGGGCGACAACCTCCACCCGATGCAAAGCGCGTTTATCGCGCACGACGGCTTTCAATGCGGTTACTGTACGCCGGGACAGATCATGTCGGCGACGGCTCTGGTCGCCGAAGGCCACGCTAAAACCGACGCCGAAATCAAAGACTCGATGAGCGGCAATATCTGCCGCTGCGGGGCCTACCCCAACATTCTCGCCGCCGTCAAAGACGTGATGGGGCAAAAGGGCGGCGTCAGCAAGGCGCAGTCCGACGACAACCATGCGAACCGGGACGGCAAGATAGCGAGCGCCGCGCGGAAAGAGGCTGACCATGCATCCGTTTAGTTACGTGCAGGCGAAGGACGAGGCCGGGGCGATTGCGGAAGCCGCAGGAGCCAAGCCCGCTCTGGCGTCCGGCAGCGACATTCGCATTCTCGCGGGCGGCACGAACTTGATTGACCAGATCAAGCTCAACGTGGAAACGCCATCGAAGTTAGTAGATATTAATAGCCTGCCGCTGGCGCAAATCGAAACGCTGCCCGGCGGCGGCGTTCGCATCGGGGCGCTGGTTCGCAATTCTGACTGCGCCTACGACGCCACAATCCAGGCGAAATATCCCGTATTGTCGGAAGCGATCCTGGCCGGCGCGTCGGCGCAACTGCGAAACGCGGCCACGACGGGCGGCAACCTGCTTCAGAGGACACGCTGTTACTATTACCGCGACCCCGCCACGCCCTGTAATAAGCGCGAACCGGGAACCGGCTGCCCCGCCATCGAAGGCTTTAACCGCATCCACGCCGTTTTAGGAACCAGCAATCATTGCATCGCAACGCATCCGTCCGACATGGCGGTTGCCATGGTGGCATTGGATGCCGTTGTCGTGGTGAAGGGCGCGCGGGGCGAACGGCGCATTCCCATCGAAGATTTTCACCGTCTGCCCGGCGACACGCCGCATCTGGACAATAACCTCGAACCCGGCGACCTGATTACGAGCGTGGAACTGCCGGGGATGGAATGGGCGAAACGTTCGCGGTATATCAAGGTGCGGGACCGCGCCTCGTATGCGTTTGCGCTCGTATCGGTCGCCTGCGCGCTCGACATTCAGAACGGCGTGATTCGCGACTCGCGCGTTGCGATGGGAGGCGTCGCGCACAAGCCCTGGCGCAGCCACGAGGCGGAAAAGGCGCTGAACGGCAAGCCCGCGACCGAAGCGACGTTTCGAGCGGCGGCGACGGCGGCGATGCAGAACGCGAAAACTTACAAAGAAAATGCGTTCAAACCGGAACTGGCGCGGCGCACGCTGGTTCGCACGCTGACGCAAGTCACCGCAATGGCAATTTAGAGCCTATCCCAATAGGGACGCTTCCCTACCTCCGTGTAGCGCCTGATGGGATTGGCTCTTAGCGGGACAGCCGCAGAATGCTGGCGAGGGCTGCGAAAGTCGCCTTGAGGATTTTGCAATAGGGAGTTCGCTTTCAGCCTGCGTTGATGGGCAGCCGTCAGCGCGGCGCGACGCTTGCGATAGAGGACAGAAGAGCGATGCAAACAAATACGCCTACTGATAATGGCAGCCTGACGGGAACCGTGACGGGCAAGCCGCTGAACCGCATTGACGGACGCTTGAAAGTGACGGGCGCGGCCAAGTACGCCGCCGAGTTCGATCTGGCCGACTGCGCCCATGCCTACCTGGTTCAGGCGGAAATCGGGCGCGGGCGTATCAAAAGTATTGATACCAAAGCGGCGGAAAGTCTGCCGGGCGTGCTGGCCGTTCTGACCTCGGCCAACGCGCCCAAAATGCTGCTGCCGGACGCGAGCGGCGCGTCCGGGACGAAACCCGGCGAGTTGTTCGTTCCGCTCCAGAGCGATATTATCCAGTACAATGGACAGGTGATTGCGCTGGTCGTCGCCGAGACCTTCGAGCAGGCGCGTTACGCGGCCCGGATGGTCAAGACGACCTATGAGGCGCAGAAGCCGGTCGCGGAGATCGAGCAGGGCAAAACGTACCTCCCGCAGAAGTTTTTCGGGATGGAAGATTTTCAGGTGAAGCGTGGGAACGCCGGGAGCGCGCTGGCGAGCGCGCCGGTTCATTTCGAGCAGCATTATTCGACGCCGACCGAGCATCACGTGCCTATGGAACTCCACGCGACTATTGCCGAATGGAAGGGCGACGCGCTGACGCTTTACGATTCGACGCAGGCGGTCATCGGCTCGCAGGTCATTGTCGCGCAGTCGCTGGGCATTCCGAAGGAGAAAGTGCGGGTCGTGTCGCCGTACGTTGGCGGCGGGTTTGGGAGTAAGGGACTGGTCTGGTCCCGGCCTACCCTGGCGGCGATTGCGGCGCAGAAGGTCGGGCGTCCGGTCAAACTCGTCCTGTCGCGGGCGCAGACGTTTACGCAGAACGGGCATCGCTCGCGCACGCTGCAAAAGATTTCGCTGGGCGCGACGCCGGACGGGAAATTGACCGCGATCCGGCACGAATCCACCGCGCATACTTCCATGATTGACGAGTTTATCGAACCGGCGGCGCTGACGGCGAAGCTGCTGTACGCCTGCCCCAACGTCGAGATCGTTCACAAGGGGGTTCGCGTCAATCTGGGAACGCCGACGCCGATGCGGGCGCCGGGCGAGTCGCCGCATACGTTCGCGTTCGAGTCGGCCCTCGACGAACTGGCGTACAAATTGAACCTCGACCCGATTGCTATTCGGCTGGTCAATCATGCCGACGCGCACCCGGAATCGGGCAAGCCCTGGTCGAGCAAGAACTTGAAAGAGTGTTACCGGCGCGGGGCGGAGGCGTTCGGCTGGTCAAAGCGCAGCGTCAAGCCGCGCAGCATGACGACGACGGTGGACGGCGAAGAATGGCTGGTGGGGTATGGGATGGCGACGGCGACGTATCCGGGCTATCGGCAGAACGCGAGCGCGAAGTGCCGCGTGTACCCGGACGGGCGGGCGGTCGCGTCGGCGGCCA
>JBBRNU010000041.1:0-13404 GCA_038230115.1 Chthonomonadales bacterium
AGGGGGTCGCGGCCGTTATCTGCCGGGACGTTCTCCGCGGCGCCTTCCGCTTAGGTTTGGCTGTCCGCCCTAACCCCCAATCTACAAGACGGGGCGGGTAATTTTGGTCCCGCGCCGCTTCCATCCCCGTTTTCATTTTTTACTCTTTCGCGAAGCGTCGCTTCCAGGCGTCCAACTGCATCAGGGCTTCCAGGGGCGTTAAGATCGTCAGGTCGAGGGTTTCCAACTCTTCCAAGAGCGGGTGCTGTTCGGCCTCGAACAGCGTCAATTGCACTTTCTGGCGGCGCGCAACCGGACTGTCCATCGCGTTCGGCCCCGGCTCGATCAGGTTTTTCGCCGCGCCCGCCCCGTCTTTCTCCAGACTCTTCAAGACTTCCCTGGCGCGCGCCACGACTTCCGGCGGCACGCCCGCCATGCGCGCCACCTGAATGCCGTAACTTTTGTCCGTGCCGCCCGGAACCAGTTTGCGGAGCCAGACGATGTGGTCGCCCTGCTCTTTCACGGCAACCCGGAAATTCTTCACGGTCGGGATATGCCGAGCCAGCTCGTTCAGGTAATGATAGTGCGTGGCGAACAGCGTTTTGCAGCCGACGCGCGCCAGATGCTCGGCGACCGCCCACGCAATCGAAAGGCCGTCATACGTGCTGGTTCCGCGCCCGATCTCGTCCAGCACGACCAGGCTTTTGGCGGTCGCGTTATTCAAAATATTGGCCGTCTCGTTCATCTCGACCATAAACGTGGACTGCCCGCTGACCAATTCGTCGTGCGCCCCGACGCGCGTAAATATGCGGTCTACCACGCCAATCGTCGCATGGTCGGCGGGAACGAACGACCCGATCTGCGCCATCAGGACGATCAGGGCCGTCTGGCGCAGAAACGACGATTTGCCGCTCATGTTCGGCCCGGTGATGATGATCATGCGGCAGTCGGAATTGAGAGTCGTATCGTTGGGAATATATGCGCCGCCGACGTGCTGCCCGATGCGCTCGATGACCGGATGCCGCCCGCCGACAATCGCGATGTCATCGCCGTCGTTGATGACCGGGCGCGCGTACTGGCTGCGGACGGCGGTTTCCGCGAAACTCGTCAGGACGTCCAGTTCCGAAACCGCCCGCGCGACCGCCAGCACGTCCGGGGCCGATTCCGCCACGCGCTCGCGGACGCCCAAAAATAATTCGTATTCCAGCTCGACCGCTTTTTCGTCCGCGCCCGACACGCGCGCCTCATACTCTTTCAAGTCCGGCGTGATGTAGCGCTCGCCATTCGCGATGGTCTGCTTGCGAATGTAATTGTCGGGGACTTTGCTCAGGTGCGTCCGCGTCACCTCGATGTAATAGCCGAAGACGCCGTTGTAGCCGACTTTGAGCGAGCCGATGCCCGTGCGCTCGCGTTCGCTGGTTTCCAGGTTGGCGATGTACGCTTTGGCCGCGCCCGACGCCCCGCGCAGTTGGTCGAGTTCCTCATTGTAGCCGGAACGAATCAGGCCGCCCTCGCGCAGTCCGGCGGGCGGGTCGTCGGCAATCGCCCTCGCGATCCGCTGCGACACGTCGGGCGGGCAGGACAGACGCTGCCCCAGTTCGAGCAGCTTTTCCGACTTCGCCCCGTCCAGCGCGTTCGCCAGGTCGGGCAGACGCTGCAGCGCGCAGCCCAATGCCACCAGATCGCGGGCGTTCGCCAGGCCCGCCGCGCACCGGCTCACCAGCCGTTCCAGGTCGCCCATGCCGTGCAGCAAATCGCCCAGGTCGCCGCGCCGAATCACGTTATGCGCCAACTCGCCAACCGCCTCGTGCCGCCGCTGAATGCGTCCGACGTCCAGAAGCGGCTCTTCCAGCCAGCGCCGCAGGAGCCTGCCGCCCATCGCGGTGCGCGTCGCGTCCAGGACGCTGAGAAGCGTGCGCGTTTTGCCGCCGTCCGCCAGCGACGCCGTCAGTTCCAGATGCCGCCGGGCCGGAGCGTCGAGCGTCATGAAATCGCGGGCCGAATACACGCTGAGGGCGCGGATGTGCGGCAGGGCGCTGACCTGCGTGTCCTGCAAGTACCGCAGGACGAGCGCGCAGGCGTCCAGCCCGGTCGTGAACTCCTCGCACCCGAACCCGCGCAGCGACTGCGTTTGAAAGTGCGCCAGCAGCAGGTCGCGGCTCGATTGACGGGCGGCGCGCGAGGCGGGCGGGGGCATGTAGGGCGTGACCGTCGCGGCGCACGACGCCCGGATCGCCTCGACGAAATTGGGGTCGGCGTCGTCGGCGATCAGGATTTCCGCCGGTTCCAGGCGCGCGATTTCGTCCAGTATCTGCTGCGCCCGCCGCTCGCCCGCAATCTCGGTCGTCAAAAACTCGCCGGTCGAAACGTCAATGACGCTCAGGCCCGCGATGGGATCGCCCGCCACCGCCGCCACGAGATAATTGTTGCTTTTGGCGTCGAGCAGGGCGTCTTCTAGGACGGTTCCCGGCGTCACGACGCGCGTCACCTTGCGCTTGACCAGCCCCTTGGCATACTTGGGGTCTTCCACTTGATCGCAAATCGCCACGCGCATTCCGCGCCCGATCAGGCGGGCGACGTAGCGTTCGCAGGCGTGATGCGGCACGCCCGCCATCGGAATCCGCAGGCCGCCGTCCTCGCGGCCCGTGAGCGTGATTTCCAGTTCGCGGGCGATAATTTCGGCGTCGTCGCCATAGGCCTCGTAAAAGTCGCCGACCCGCATCAGCAAAATCACGCCGGGATGCTCCAGCCGCATGGCGAAATATTGCACCATGAGGGGCGTGCCGCCCGCGTACCCGGCAGGAACCGACTGCGGCAGGGGCCGACCGGCGGGCGTCACGGCGTTGGTAGCGTCGGCAGCGGACTTCGGCGCGGCAGGCGCTGGCCGGGACGCAGTCGGCGCTTCATTTTTACTGGGCGCAGCGTTCGGGGCGTTCGGCGTCGCCGCTTTCGGCGCATCTGGGATATTGGGAATGGTGTCGCTCATAACTGAGAAGTATACAAACTTCGGGGCAAACCGTCAAGGGGAGGGGCGGAAGAATTTTCTATGCTGCGGATGCGCGCCGCGTTTGCCTATCTTGACTTGCATAGGCCGGTATGCTAGAATGCCCCAACAGTCCGGGAAGAAGACGCTATGCCCGCCTCTTCTTTCACGTCGGACAAGAGGTAATCACCAAATGGAGACCAGTGGAAACTACGCCGCTATAGTTCGGCAGGTTTTGCAGGAAATCGCCGCGCTGTCGCCCGCCACCGAGACGCTGCGAACCGAACTCGTCTGTGATGAAACGCAGGGCCATTATCATCTGGGCGAAATCGGGTGGGAGGCGAATCAGCGCATTGACGCGATGCTGATCCATATTGACATTTTGGAAGGGAAAGTCTGGCTGCAATACAACGGAACCGACCTGCGCGTTGCCGAGGAATTGGTACGCGCTGGCATTCCACGCGATCACATCGTCCTCGGTTTTCAGCCGCCGCAAGTACACCGATTACGCCGTCGCCTGAGCATCCTCTTACGCGCCGCGCGGCAGGCCAAAGCGAAAAGCGTGTCGGCAGGGTTTGCGGCCTGAGCAATGTTGGCGTTTTGCTTCAAACCTTCTGGCGGGCGCGTTGTTTGTGGCGGAGGCGGGATAGCGGGGCGAGGCCGAGCAGGGCGACGAGGAGCGCGGGCGGGCCGGGAGTCGGGGCGGGCTTCGACCAGCTGAAATCGTCGGCGATCCAATGCCCGTAGCCGCCCGCCGCGAACGTATTGTCAATACGATAGCCGGTGACGCCCGCCAGATTGGCGAAGCGGCTCGTGTCCAGATACGCCAGCGTCGTGCTGGTCAGGTCGAGCGACACGGAGTCCAGAACGGCATCGCCGCTCATCGCATTCACCGTGACAGAAGGGGCGCCATGCCCGCCGCCCGCATACGTGTTCTGCCCGAACCACGCGCCGTTCAGCACGCTGGTAGTCGTCAGGGTCAGCCCGGAATGCCCGAAATCGTTGAAGACGGCGAAATGCCCGGAGTGCGGGCAGGCGTAATCGCTGCCGTACTGATCGCCGACAACGTAAAACTGCGCGTCCCACGTCACGCCGTCGAGAACGCTGCCACCGTTGGCGGTCGCGAAGTCGGAGAATGAGTTTTCCGGCGGCAGGTTCATGAGGTCGTCGAAGGTCGCGACCTGCTGCCCGCGCACCGGGCTGGCGAGCAGGCAGGCGAAACCCGCCGCGCCGAACCCGCTTCCAATCTTCCCGACCCGTCCGCCCCTCTTCCCAATGCGCGAGAAAATCGCGCCAGACCCCGTTTGCATTCCATCGCTCCCGCCCGCGTTGTCCGCGCGAGCCGCCGGACTTCCCGTCCGACGCCTACCCCGCAAGGAAAAGGAACCGGCCCGCCAGTCGCCGCATTCCTCTTTTTCGGCCTTCGCTTTCCCGCTGGCGCGTACCCATTCGCGCCCAAAGCCTTATTAACGCCCCGCCGCGGCTTTTCCTGCATGGAAATCCGCGCCGTGCAAATTTCCCTGCATTGAAATCAGCCGTTGAATTAGCGCCGCGTGTTCTCCCCTGCGAATCGCCCGTGAACTGGCAGGATATTTCGCAGCCGGGGCGAACAGTACCGCTGAGGAAACGGGTGACGAAAGCGGGCGCGTTCGGGGAATCGGAAAAGGAGTCGGCAGCGCATGGCGGCGGAAGCGAAATTTCTGGCATTCGACCTGGGGGCGGAAAGCGGGCGCGGCGTCGTCGGTCTCTTCGACGGCGAAACGCTGCGACTGGAAATTCCCTATCGGTTCGGCAACAGGCCCGTGCGCCTGCTGGACACGCAATACTGGGACGCGCCGGGCCTGTTCGCCTCCCTGAAACAGGGACTGAGCATGGCCGCGACATCCTATGGCCGCCAATTCTCCAGTCTGGGCATTGACACCTGGGGCGTGGATTTCGGCCTGCTGGGGCGTGACGGCGCGCTGCTCGCCAATCCGCGATGCTATCGCGACCGGGGCAACGACGGCATGATGGAACTCGCCTTTGCGACCGTCCCGCGCGAGGAGATTTTCGCCCGCACCGGCATTCAGTTGATGCAGATCAACACGCTGTTTCAGCTGCTGGCCCTGCGTCAGCAGCGTTCGTCCCTCCTCGACGTCGCCGAAACCCTGCTGATGATGCCCGACCTGCTGAACTACTGGTTTACCGGCGAAAAAGTGAGCGAGTTCAGCATCGCCACCACCTCGCAGTGCTACGACCCCTCGACGAAAGATTGGGCGCGCGGGCTGCTGCGCCGTCTGGAGCTGCCTGCCGACCTGTTCACGCCGATTGTGCAGCCCGGCGCGACGATTGGAACCCTGCGGGCCGACATCGCCGACGAGGCCGGATGCGACCCCATGCCGATTGTCGCGCCCGCCGAGCATGACACCGCGTCGGCGGTCGTGGGCGTTCCCGCGTCGTCGCCCGATTACGCTTTTTTGAGCAGCGGAACCTGGTCGCTGATGGGCATCGAAACCACAACGCCGCAATTATCGGAGGCGACGCAGGCGGCGAATTTTACGAACGAGGGCGGGGCGTGCGGCACGATCCGGCTATTGAAAAACATCATGGGGCTGTGGCTGGCGCAGGAGTGTCGGCGGGGGTGGGCGCGGCAGGGAACCAGTTATTCCTACGACGACCTGGCGCAGCTGGCGAGCGAAGCGCCGCCGTTCGTGTCGCTCGTGGAGCCGGACGACCCGGCGTTTCTCGCGCCCGACGACATGATCGCCGCGCTGCGGGCCTTTTGCGCGCGAACGGGCCAGCCGGTTCCTGAAACGCCCGGCGCGGTCATGCGCTGCTGCCTGGAGAGTCTGGCTCTGAAATATCGCTGGACGCTGGAGCGGCTGGAAGCGTTTCGCGGACGCCGTATCGAGACCATTCACATCGTGGGCGGCGGCGCGCAAAACCGTCTGCTGTGCCAGTTCGCGGCCAACGCCACGCGCCGCGCGATTGTCGCCGGGCCGGTCGAGGCGACCGCTATCGGCAACATTCTGATGCAGGCCATCGGGCGCGGCTATCTAAGTTCATTAGACGAGGCGCGGGCCGTCGTGCGGCGCTCGTTCGAGCCGACCGCGTACACGCCGCACGGGTCAGGCGGCGATTGGGAAGCCGCCTATGCACGCTTTTTGCATTTTCCCCGCGCGTGACCCAACTTGCAACGCAAGCCTGTTCATGGAGGCGGTGTCCGAATATCGGCGTGAAGCCAATGAACGGGAATTAGAACTGCTGAACGAATAGTTTGGCAATGCACAATTCGTTATCAGGGTCAGCGTTCGCCCCTTGTTCACAAAACGCCATCTATTGAGCCTACTGTTAATCAGGCTGGAAGAACAAGGCGCAATTTGACCGTTCACGCGGCTCCGGCGTGCAGCATTTCGCGGGCGTTTTGCAGGACGGCAGGCGTCACTTCGGCCCCGCCGATCATGCGCGCGATTTCCGAAACCCGCTCCGATTCCGAAAGCGGCGCGGGCATCGAAGCGATAGGGTAGGAAGGAATTGGCGAAGGCGCGGGTGCAGATTGAAGAGCAAACTGCGTTCTAAACTGATGACGGCATTGTCCACAGAATGCGGCGCTTGACGCCGCGACGGTATTGCAACGGGACAAACTTTTTCGGCAGGAATAGATATAAGCGCGCCTGCCAGCAATTTCCCGCTTGTTTCGCGCCTTTGATTCTAAATTCCTGCTTGTCACTCAAACAAGTGACATTGGTATGCTCGAATCGGAAAAATTGGCTTGCCTCTTGCCACGTGAAAACAGTCGCCATATAATAACGACCGGGCATAACGAACCCTGACGCGAAAAGGCCCGGCTTGCTAACTTGCCAATTTATTTGAATGCGTGTATGATAGGGATAAGAGTTCAATATTTTCAGCCGAACGATAGGACGGAATCCTGACCGAAGATGAGGGTGCGGTGATGGAATCAAGTGAAGAGCAAAACATAGCGGTCAAACAAATCTGGATTGATTGGAACGCCGCTGCGGAACAAACTTCTGTTCGTCATGTAAATCAGGTCATAGTACAATCGCATGACCATGAGTTTTATATTTCGTTTTTCAACTTCAGCCCGCCTCTGCTGTTTGGCGCAATCGAAGATCGAGTTCGACAATCGGAAGAAATAGAAGCGCTTCGCCCCGATTGCATCGCCAGAATTAATTTGACGCCACGCCTGCTCAGAGAGACAATCAAGGCGCTTCAAAGCAACCTCGAAAAGTATGAGGCATCGAAGGAGAATGACGATGAAACAGCGATTTGACGCCGCGAAACTTACCGGGGCCAGCGCTGCCGGTTCGCTGTTCGTGCGTACCGGGCTTTATGCCGTTCCCCGAACGCCAATCCGTGTCGGCATGGCTATCGCCGCGAGCAAACCGTTTCTGGAAGTAAGCCGATCCGAAATTGCCGCCGTATCTGGCGTCTGCAACGACGAACCCTCGTGGGACTATTTTATGGAGGCGGTGTCCGAATATCGGCGCGAAGCCAATGAACGCGAATTAGAACTGCTGAATGAATAGGTCTGGCAGTGTATATACTCGATTCGGACACGTTGACATTATACGTCCATCATCAAGGCCAGCAGACGCCCCTTGTTCACAAAGTGCAATCTATTGACAGCAGCCTGCTGTTTGTCAGCATGATTACGGTAAACGAAATGGTGTCGAGTCTCGTGGAAAGAATAACTACGGATGCACGCCGTAGCCACGACGAAAAAATGAGTGACTGCCGTCTGCTTCGGGACGTGATGCGCGGAATCGCTGCGTTTCAAATTCTGCCGTACACAGAACAAGCAAAGGGAATTTTTGAACGCATGCCCTCGGCCACAAAACGTCTTGGGCCTCAAGACTGCAAAATCGCCGCAATCGCCCGTGCCTTCGACTACACCGTGGTCACGCGGAATCTCGCTCACTTCTCTCAAATCGGCGCTGTCTGCGGCGTCGCCTGTGAAGATTGGACAAAGAAGAGCGAATGAGCAAACGCGTAAAATCTAAACGCTGATTCATCAAGGTTTTTCGTTCAGGCTGGAAGAACAAAGCGCGATTTGACCGTTCACGCGGCTCCGGCGTGCAGCATTTCGCGGGCGTTTTGCAGGACGGCAGGCGTCACTTCGGCCCCGCCGATCATGCGCGCGATTTCCGAAACCCGCTCCGATTCCGAAAGCGGCGCGACCGAAACCAGCGTGCGGTCGCCGATGACGCGTTTCTCGATGTAAAAATGATGCTGCGCCCGACTCGCCAATTGCGCCAGATGCGTGATGCATAGCACCTGCGCCGAACGCGCCAGCGTCGCCATCTTTTCCGCAATCACGCTCGCCGTGCGCCCGCCAACCCCGATGTCAATCTCGTCGAAGACCATTGTCGGAAGGGGTTCCTGCCGCGCCATCGCCGATTTGATCGCCAGCATGACGCGGGAAATCTCGCCCCCGGACGCCACTTTCGCCAGGGGGCGCAGCGGCTCGCCAGGGTTCGTCGCAATCACAAACTCCACGCGGTCTATTCCCCGCGCGGTCGGCTCGCCGGTCTCGATGCGCGCCTCGAAGCGGGCCTTTTCCATGCCCAGGTCGCGCAGCTCGTTCAGCGTGACCTGTTGAAACTCCGCGCCCGCCTTGCGCCGCAATTTGCTCAGGTCGTCGCACAGGCCGCGCAGTTTTTTGTCGGCCTTCTCGATCTCGACGCCTAGCTGCGCGCCGCGCTCCTCGCTGTTTGTCAGGGCGTCCAGTTTGCCCGCCGTTTCGTCGCCATACGCCAGAATTTCCTCGATGCTGTCGCCGTATTTGCGCTTCAGCGTCCGAATGGTTTCCAGCCGCTCTTCCATTTGCTCCAGCCGCTCCGGGCTGAACTCGACCGTGTCCTGATACCGGGCCAGGTCGCGCTCGGTTTCGGTCAGCTCGTAGGTCGCCGAGCGCACCGATTCCAGCGCGGGCGCAAGCGCGGCGTCTAGAGCGGCCGCCTCTTCGAGGACGCGCAGCGCGACCGCAAGCGACTCCAGCACGCTGCTGTTGACCTTGCCGCCTTCTTCGCCGCCGCCCAGCGCCGCGCCCGCCGTCGCCGCCGCCTCGACCAGTTTCTGCGCGTTCGCCACCCGCCGATGCTCGGTCGCCAGTTCCGCATCTTCGCCCGGCGTCAACTTGGCGTCCGTGATTTCCTTCACCTGGAACTGATACAGATCGAGCAGATGGGCGCGCTCGCGGGCGTCGGTTTCCAGGCTTTCGCGCTCGCGCCGTAATTTCTGCACGTGCTGGAACGCTGTCGCGGTCTCGCCCCGCAATCCCTGAATTTTCCTGCCGCCCCAGGCGTCCAGCATGTCCAGATGCCGCCCGACCGCAAGCAGCGACTGATGCTCGTGCTGCCCGTGCAAATCCACCAGCCAGTCGCCCAGCTCTTTCAACTGCGAGACCGTCGCGGGCCGTCCGGCGATCCGGCACGATGACTTGCCCGTCGCGGTCACCTCGCGCGACAGAAACAGCAGGCCGTCTTCCAGGTCGTAGCTCATTTCGGTCACGACCCGCTGCAAATCCGGCGCCCCCGCCACATCGAACACGGCGTCAATCGTGGCTTTGTCCGCCCCGCCGCGCACCATTTCCACCCCGGCCCGGCCGCCCAGAATCAGGTTGAGCGCGTCCATAATGATGGATTTGCCGGCGCCGGTTTCGCCCGTCAAAACGCTCATACCCTCCTCGAATTCGATGTCGAGGCGGTCAATGATGGCGAAATTCCGCACGGATAGGGTACGCAGCATGAAATTTGAACCCCCCGAAATCTGTCTGCCGCATTGTACCGTTGCAGGCCAGGCTTGTCAAGGGCGAGCGCTGGCTTTAATCGCCGCCGAGATGATGACTGAGGGGCGTGTCGGGCTGCTTCAAATGAAAATACCGGTTCAGCATTCGGCGGGCGATGGGCGCGGCGACGTCGGCCCCGAAGCCGCCGCCCTCGACCAGCACGGCGATTGCGATGCGCGGCTTGTCAGCGGGCGCGAAGCAGACGAAAACCGAGTGGCTGACGCTTTTGCCATGCACGACGGCTTCCGCCGTCCCGGTTTTGCCCGCGATGGTCAGGCCGGGCAGCGTGGAACCGTAGGCCGTGCCGCCGGGCTGAAGCGCGCGTTCCATGCCCTCGACAATCGTGTCGCGGGTTTCGGGGCGCAGGCCAAGCCGGGCGCGCACTTCGGGCTGAAGCGTGTGCAGAACGTGCGGCGTTCCGGTCGAGGCGTCGAGGATTTCGCGCACCAATTGCGGGCGCATGAGATTGCCGCCGTTCGCGAGCGCGGCGGTGTAGTTGGCAAGCTGCAAGGGCGTCACGCCGATCATGCCCTGGCCGATGGACATATTCAATAGATCGCCGGGAACCCACGCGCCGCGCCTGGTCTTGCGCTTCCACTGCGGCGTGGGAATATACCCGGCCTTGTCTACGGAAGGCGGCAGGTCAATGCCCGTCGGCTGTCCCAATCCGAAACGATGCGCCCAATCCGCCAGGGGGCCGGGGCCGATCTGCTCGGCAAGCCGCCAGAAATACACGTCACAGGACGCGCCGATGGCCCCGGCCATCCCCAGCCTCCCATGCCCGCTGCGCTTATCACAGTGAAAAATGCGATTGCCGCGTCGAATGAAGCCCGGACAATAGTAGGCCGTGCCGCGCGTCGCGCCCGCCGCCTCCATGCCCGCCGCCGCCGTCACCAGTTTGAAGGTCGAGCCGCACGGATAGCGGCTGTAAGTGGCGCGGTTGACGAGCGGCGTGTACTGCTTGTCGCCGCTCAGTTTGGCGTAATCCCGGCCCATGCTGTTCAAGTCGTAGGAGGGCATACTGACGAGCGCCAGAACGGCCCCGGTATTCGGGTCGAGGGCGACCGCGGCTCCGGGATGCTGCCGCTGCTGAAAAACCTCTTTGAGCGCGTTGTAGGCGACCTGCTGCAAGTCGCGGTCAATCGTCAGGCGCAGCGTGTGACCGGCAATCGGCTTGTCCTCGCCCAGACTGCGCTGCATTCGCCCGCGCGCGTCCACCTCGATGATCTGCCCGCCGTCCTGCCCGCGCAGCTCGCTCTCATAGGCGGCTTCCAGCCCCTCGACGCCGATGAAATCGCCGCCCCGATAGCCCTGATCGCGCAGTTTTTCCAGTTTCGCCGCGCTGATGGGCCGGGTCACGCCCAGCACGTGCGTGCAAACCTGGTTGTCCACATAGTAGCGCACGGGGTCTTTGGTAATCAGAACGCCCGGCAAATCCAGCCGCTGTTCCTCGATTTGCGCCAGCAGATTCGGCTCGGCGTCCAGCACGACGGGAACCGGGTCTACGGGCGTTTTGCGGTTCTCGTCAATCAGGGCCGTGAGTTCGTCTTCGGTTTTATGCAGGAGCTGGGCCAGCCGGGGCAGCATCTGGGGATTTTTTTTGAGTTCGTCGGGCAAAACGGAAACGACGAACTGCGAACGGCTCGTGGCTAAAACGCGCGACTGCGCGTCCAGGATCGCCCCGCGCGCCGCGACCCGCCGGACTTTGCGCGTGCGAAGCGTCGTGGACTGCGCCAGCAGTTCCGGCCCCTTCACGATCTGGAGGAACCACAGCCGGGCCGTAATCACGCCCAGTAGAAGCGCGGTCAGGGCGATCAGGGCGTGCAGGCGGCGCAGGTCGGGGATATAATCGGGCGGCTCGATCATGTCGGGTTAGAAAGACACCTCAGGAAAGCAGGGGTTCGATGTACAGTTCGGTCGAATCCACGATGCGCCGGAACCATTCGCCGGAACCGTCGAGCATCGGCAGCCACCAGGCGGAGGGACGATGGTTGGTGTGCAGCAGCCCTTCGATGGTCAGCAGGGCGTTGCGAACCAGTTCCAGCCGGGCCAATTCCGACTTGTTTTCCACGACCCGCAGGGTTTCGCGCGCCTGAATCGCCTCCGCGCCGCGCTCGATGTCCCATCGGCGCGCTTTCAAGAGACGGATTTCGTCGCGCAGCGCGCGGGCGTCCTCGTCCTGTCGCGCCAGAGTCTGCCGGAAGGTTTCGCGCTGCGCGAGGGCGTCGGGCGTCCATTCGGACGCGGCCCGGTAGTGCGCGCCCATGGCGCCCTGCGTTTCCTGCCGGGCAATTTTCAGGGCGTTCAGGCGGGCGTAGCGGGCGTTCACGTCGTCCTGAACGCGGGCGGATTGGGCGCGCAGAGCCATCAGCGTCGTTTTGGCGGCTTCATAGTCGCCGCGCAGGTCGTCCCAGATCGCCGCGCCCTGCCGCGCCTGCAAATAGGCCAGCCAGGCGAGGGGCTTGCGAATGGCGGCGATGCGTTTGCAGATGGCGCGCTGTTCAGCGACCACGCGCTGCCAATTTTGGGCGAATTCCGAGGCCGGAATGACATTTTGCCCGAACGCGGCGGCGAGATGCGGGGCGGGACGCAGGGTCGTGGCGGCTCCGTCCAGCGCGTCCCACGTATGATACCGCATTCGCAAAATCGGCTTCATGTCCAGTTGGACGCCCTGCCGCGCGAGCGCGTCATTCATCTGTCGGGTGCGGCGCACGTACAGCGACCCCTCTTCGTTGAACACGAAAATAAATTCCTGCGCCAGCATCGAAACAAGCGATACCGCTTTGCCGACGAGCGTCACGTCGGGACCGAACTTGCGCGTCAGGACGGCGGCCAGTTCCTGCACCGACGTGATCGGCGTTTTCAAGCCGATGGCGACCGGCTGGCGCGTTTCGATGAACAGGACGCGCGGCGTGACGCGCAGGGTTCCGCGCCCGTGCGTCGGCAGCACGACGTCGAAGGGCAGCGCGCCCGCCCCGAACTTGTCCAGGGTGTAAATTTCCGAACCCGCGACGGCCTGATTGTAGGCGTTGATGGCGAGACCCCGCGTGGCCGGGTCCAGAAAAAGATGGACGAAGCGAAAACGCGGCAGGTCGGCGGTTTCGGGGTTCAGGCGCAGGAGGCTGGCGGTTCCGTCTACGGTCGTGCCGGCGGGCGCGTGGCCGAGCAGAAGCGTGTGGAGTTGGGGCAGGACGTGCTGAAAAAGGTCGGAGAGGGTGCGGTCGGGGTGCGCGGTCTGATAGGCCTGACACCAGCCCGCGATGGTATCGGCGACCTTGCGCGCCTCGTCCTGACAGCAGCCCGGCTGAATTTGCTCCAGGGCGTTGGCGAAGCCCCAGGCCAGCATTTCCTGCACGCCTGCCCCGACCTCGCGCAGGGGAAGGCGGTGAACAATCAAGTCCCGCGACCCGGTGTAGACCAGCCCGCGCCAGCCCCAGGCTTCGGTCATCGCGTCCAAAAACGCCTGCCGTCCCTGCGGACTGTCCGCCGCCACTTTCTCGAACGCGACGCCGTTTGCAACGTAATCGTCCCGACGCGGAAAGGTTTCGCTGCCAAAAAGCGTGGAAATTTCGCCCGCCGCCGACCACAGACTGCGCGTCGTGCCGTCGTTGTGGGCCATGAGCGCGAAGCGAGCCGGGGTTCCGACCCGCAC
>JBBRNU010000042.1:0-13318 GCA_038230115.1 Chthonomonadales bacterium
AGCAGAGCGTTCCCGCGCTCGGCAACGTCACCATCAACGGCCCGGTGACGCTCCCGACCGTGACACTGCTCGGCGGGGACGCCAACGGCGACCACAGCGTGGACAACCTCGACCTGGGCATTCTCGCTGCGGCCTATGCCTCGGTTGGCGGCGACAACAACTTCGATCCCAGCGCCGACTTCAACTACGACGGCAGCGTGGACAACATTGACCTGGGCATCCTCGCCAACAACTACACCCTCAACGGCGACGACTAAGTCACGCCTGCGGGCAAACCGAAAAAGCCTGCCGTTCGCGCGAACGGCAGGCTTTTTCCTGACCGATTTTTTGGGCGCGGCCAAGTAATTCGACGAGGATCGGCGAGGCAAACCGCAAGAAAAGGCAAATTTTACCCCTTCTTAACAAAACCATAACAATTGGTTCGGTATACTACTGGCGGTCTGTTCGATGAGGAACACATCTTTCGTAAGACGCCATGCAACGTGCAGCGCCGCATGATTCGAGGACGTCTACAAAAATTCAGGGGAGGCAAGACATTGAGAACTCGAAAAAACCCGATTCATCGTGGACGGGAAAGCAAGATGATCGCGACGCTGGTCGCAACGTTCGGCCTAGCGACGCTGGGCGGAGCGGCGATGGCCCAATTTTCTCCCGGCAACCTGGCGGTCAGCATCGTTGACGGCAACGCCTACGCGACGCCCGGCATCCTGACGAGCGCGGCGACCCAGCAGACTTTCAAGGAATTCACGATTGCGGGCGTGGCGACCGGCCAATTCTATAATTTGCCCGGTAACATCACGAACGCGGCGAGCGTACAGCGCAACCTGACCAACAGCGGCACGGCGACTTCCGAATCACGCCTGGACGTTTCGACGGACGGACGCTACCTGCTCGTGGGCGGCTACGACGCGCTCATCGGCACGTCGGCGATTGCCGGGACGTCTGTGGCGTCGGTCAACCGCATCGCGGGCCGGGTGGATTACTCGCTGGCTCCGGGCGCGGCGGGCGCGATTGACACCTCGACCCGCCTGACGACGGCTTACGATGGCAGCAACATCCGCTTCGTCACGTCCTACGACGGCTCTGGCTTCTGGACGGCGGGAACCTCCGCGAACGGGAACGCAACCGGGGGAACCTGGTACATTCCCTACGGCACATCGGGCGGCGCGCAACTGCAAGACCTGGTGGATAACACCCGCGAAGTGCAGATTGTCAGCGGCAACCTGTACATCAGCTCCAGCTCGGCCACGCTCGACGGCATCGCGCAGGTCGGCAACAGCGGTCTGCCGACGACGGCGGGTCAGCCCATCGGCAACGGCGGCAACCCGGTCATTGACACCGGCGTCACCAACCACGCCTTCCCGAACAACGGCACGTACACCTTTACCTCGTTCGCCAGCACCTACGATTTCCTGTTCACGGACGCGAACACGTGCTACATCGCCGATGACCGCAACGGCAGCGCCTATGTCGGCAAGAACTCGACCGACCCCGGCACGAAGTTCTACGCCAACGTCTACGGCGGCCTTCAGAAATGGACATTTGACGGCACGAACTGGAACCTGGTCCAGCCCGCCGGAACCACAGACCCGACCGTGCCGACCTTCAACATTCCGACCGCGCCCGGCGCCCCGATTGACCCTAAAATCGGCGTTCCCGATCCGGTCGGCATTCGCAGCGTCAGCGGTTACAAGGCCAGCAGCGGCGTCGTTACGCTGTATGTCGTCACGACCGACAACCGCATCGGCACAATCGTGGACAACGCAGGTTCGTTCACGTTCACCCCGCTGGCGACGGCGGCCACGAACACCGCTTTCCGCGGCGTCCGCGTTCTGCCCAAGGTGAGCGGCACGCTCGTCATTGACGGTCTGGCTTCGGCGACCACGCTGCCCGTTGTCACGTTCGAGTTCCGCACGCCCGGTTCCACGACGCCGCTCTTCACCAAAACGGCGACGCCTGCGCCCAACGGAACCTATGTCGTGCAGGGCGTCGGCGACGGCACGTATGACATCGGCGTCAAGGGCGCGAACACCCTTCGCACGACCCTGACCAACGTCGTCGTCAACGCGGTGACCACGCTCCCGACCGTGACGCTGCTGGGCGGCGACGCCAACGGCGACAACGCGGTGGACAACGTTGACCTGGGTCTCCTGGCTGTAGCCTACGCTTCCTCGACCGGCGATAGCAACTTCGACCCGCGCGCCGACTTCAACAACGACGGCAGCGTAGACAACCTGGACCTCGCCATCCTCGCCAACAATTACGCGCTGAACGGCGACGATTAGTTTCCGTTCCGTTTGATTGCTCCGCTGCGCCCCCTTCTCATTTTCGGAAGGGGGCGCTTTTTTGTCTGCCCATAGCGCTTTTGCACCGGCGTTTTACAAGGCGATCACGGCCCGGTCGGTTCCGGGTACCCTGTTGCCACTATGGATTATGATCACCTGTTCAAAGAACTGCTGACCACCTTCTTCGTAGAGTTCGTTCAACTCTTCCTGCCGGATGTCGCCGCTTACCTCGATTCGGCCTCCCTCGAATTTCTCGACAAAGAAATCTTCACCGATGTCACCGCCAATTGACTGCAGACGAAATGAAGCGCTATGAGCGCGAGTTCGCCGGTCTCGCGCCGGAAGAAAAAGAGGCCACGATGGAACTGACGACGAGCTGGGAGCGAAAAGGAAGAGAAGCGGGCAGACAAGAGCGCAGGCAAGAAGGTAAAGAAGAACTTGTCGCCCGCCAGATTACACAACGCTTTGGAACCATTTCCTCTCAAGCGATACAGTGGCTCGATCAACTGTCTGCCGAGCAGCTCAACGACCTGGGCGTCGCCTTGCTGGATTTCGCTTCGGCTGCCGATCTGGACAATTGGATCACGCAACAAAACCGTCCTTAGCGAGCGGTCGCACAGCGTCTCCTGTGCAAAGGCGTTAATCTTCTTCGCGGTCTTTCTCACGCTCTCCGCCCTCGACCGGCGCTTCGGATAGTTCCGCCAGGCCGGAAACCGTGACTTTCTGCGTTCGCTTCTCCTTGCCGACGGTCAGCGTCACGGTGTACAGGCCGGGCTTGACGAAGCGAGGCGGCTCGCTGGAAAAACGACGGCCCGCGCCGCTCTCGCTGGCCCGCAAGTCCCAGCGCAGACGGTTCAGGCCCGGATACCGCTCGCCCGTCAGGTCGGCGACGGACTTGCCCGCCGCGTCGGTAATCGCGATTTTTGGGGGCGCGTCGGCGAGCGTTTTGAGCCAGTAGACGATTTCCGCGCCGCCGGGGGGATTGTCGGCGTGAAACGTTCCCGCCCCGGCGAATTCGGACCGGTAGCTCGGCAGGAATTCCACGACGGGCGGAATCGGAAACAGATGCACGTCCGCGGCCAGGGTCGCGGGCGTCAAATCCTCCAGAGTGGCGATGTTGTCCAGAACCCAAATGCTGCGCCCGTGCGTGGCGGCGACGAGCGCGTGATCGCGCGGCTGAATTGCCAGATCGTTCACGCAAACGGTCGGCAGGTCGCCCACGCCCGCGCCCCCGATTTGCCGCCACTTTCCGCCCCGATCCAGCGAAACGAACGCCCCGAACTCCGTGCCGACGAACAGCAAATTGGGATTTACGGGGTCTTCGCGAAATGCCTTGATCGGGCCGTGCGCGGGCAGGTCGCCAACAATCGCGCGCCAGGTTCGGCCCATGTCGTCGGTCGCAAACAGGTACGGCGCGAAGTCTTCGCCGCGATACGCGTTGATCGCTGCATACGCGCGGGCCGGGTCGTAGCGCGACGCTTCCAGGCGGGCCACCCAGCCGTTTCGCACGCGGGCGGGCAGGTTTTTGGTAACGTCCGTCCAGGTTCGGCCCTCGTCCTGCGTTAATTGCACGTTACCATCGTCGGTTCCGATCCAGAGCAGGCCGCGCTTCAGGGGCGATTCGGAAATCGTGACGATGGTTCCGTAGGTTTCGGCTCCCGACCCGCCCGCCGTAATCCGCGCCCCCTCCTGTTTGGATAAATCCGGGCTGATTTCGGCCCACTCCGCCGCTTTTTTCGTGACCTTGAACAGATGACTGCCGCCCATGTACAGCGTGTCATGGTCGAAACGCGACAGGGCGAGCGGCGCGTCCCAGTTGAAGCGGTAGGCGGGCTGACCTTCCGGGGCCGACGGGTTGACGCTTCGGGTCTGGTTCGTGCGCCGGTTCCAGCGCTCGACGTCGCCGCCCTGCGACTCGGAATACACAACATCGGTGTCAATCAAGTCGGTAAGAACGTAAAACCCATCGCCGCCATTCGCGCTGATCCAATCGGCGTTGGCCGGGCCGCTGTTACTTTGCAACGCGCTCGGCGCGGCCCACGACCCATTATCCTGCAGGCCGCCATAGACCCAGTAGGGCGCGCGGTTGTCCACGCTGATTTCGTAAAACTCGCCCATCGGGAAATTGTTGAGATACTGCCAGGTTTGCGCGCGGTCGTGGCTGACGTACAGGCCGCCGTCGCTGCCCAATAGCAGATGTTCCGGGCGCGCAGGATCAATCCAGAGCGCGTGCAGGTCGGAATGCACGCCCGGCGACCCGGCGTTATCGGCCTTAAAGGTTTTGCCGCCGTCTTCGGAATAGGTCAGCCCGAAACCCAGGACGTACACGCGCTCGGCGTTGACGGGGTCCACGCGAATCTGGCCGAAGTAAAAGCCGCGCGGGGCGGTCGGGCTGACGCGCTTCCAGGTCGCGCCGCCGTCGTCGGAGCGAAACACGCCGCCGTACTTGCTTTTCGTGTCGAACAGGCTGGACGCGCCGCCCGCAGGCGACTCGATCACAGTGTACATGGTGTCGGGCTTGCTTCGGCACACGCTCACCCCGATGCGGCCCAGCGCCCCGGACGGTAGTCCCTGCGTGATTTTCTTCCAAGTTTTGCCGCTGTCAGTCGAGCGGTACAGGCCCGCTCCCTCGCCCAAGCCAGAAAATCCCCAGGCCGTGCGCCGCCGCTGATACATTGCGGCAATCACAACGCCCGGCTTGCCCAGCGCCAGGTCAATCGCGCCGGTGTCGGCGTTGACCGTCAGGCTCGCCTGCCAGGTCTTGCCGCCGTCCGTGGTTTTGTAGACGCCGCGCTCTTTATTCGGCCCCCACAGATGCCCGGCGGCGGCGACATACGCAATTTTGGCATCGTTCGGGTCAATAGCAATGCGCCCGATCTGCCGGCTGTCTTTCAAGCCGACGTTTTTCCAGGGCGCGCCTGCGTCCTCGGATTTGTACACGCCGTCGCCCCAGGACGAGCTGTTGCGCCCGTTGGCCTCGCCGGTCCCGACGTAAATAATTTTGCTGTCCGAGGGCGCGACCGCGACGGCCCCAATCGAAGCCACGTTCTGCGTATCGAAAACGGGCGTCCAGGTCGTGCCGTCGTTGCCGGTTTTGAGCAGGCCGCCGGTCGCCAGAGCCACGTAAAAGGTGTACGGGTTCTTTTCATCTACGGCGACGTCGGCGACGCGCCCGCCCATCGTGGCCGGGCCTAAAGAACGCCATTTCGTCTGCTTCAACACCTCGGTCGTCATATCCAGTTTCGTCGCCCCCTGCGCGAGCGCGGCGCAGGGGACGGCGACTGCCAGCAGCAAAAGGGCGGCAAAAACGCGAGGCCGCCAGGCGAACGTATTCATGAAATCAGAGTATCCTTTACTATCAGGTTCTATCAGGAGGAAATTTTGAGGCCGAAAGCCAAGTTCGGGAAACGCCGCGTCAATTCCTTGCTGAGTTGGAACAACCGACCGGGGTTTTAACTTCGGGATGATCGTCCGGTCGTTTCGCTTTTGGGACTACCAACCGGGCATTCGTTCCTGCCCCGTCATTCACAACGCCCTGAATTATGCGCCGACAATCGCCCCGATGGGAACTGAATACATCACTGATTAGTAATCATTATTGTAACGTTTGGCAGGCGCATTGCCGCGCCGCCGTCTGGCGCAGCCAGCGCTTTTCTTTCTCAGGAGACTTAGGAAACGCCGTATGAATTCGTTCAACCGGGCCTTGACGCCCTCAAGCGGCCCTGCCGTTCGATCCGCCGACCCCGTGACGCTTCCGCAGCAGAAACCGCATTCCCCGCAGTCTCCCGAAACTTTCGACCCCGCCCCGGCGCGCGACGCTGACCGCCGAAATCGCGGTCTGGGCGCCCCCGCCGCCGGCAAGCGCGCCGTCATTATCGGCGCGGGACTGGGCGGCTTGTCCGCCGGCATTCACCTCGCCCGCCGGGGCTGGAAGGTGGACGTGCTGGAGCGCAACGGGCGCAGCGGCGGGCGCATGAATGTGATCGAGGAAGCCGGTTTCAAAATTGACATGGGGCCGACCATGCTCATGATGCCGGAGGTTCTCGAAAATCTTTTTAAGGACTGCGGGCGCGACCTGCGCGATTACCTCGACCTGACGCGCATTACGCCCGCCTATCGTGTCTGCTGGCCCGACGGTTCCTGTCTGAATATGGGCGGCTCGATCGAAGAATTGACGGCCTCGCTGCGCGAATTCGCGCCCGCCGACGCCGCGCAGTTTGGGCCGTTCCTGAACAAAATGCGGGCTAAGTACGAGAATGCGCGGCACAACTTCATCGAAAAGTCCTTCAACTCTGCCCGCGACATGATGCGCCCCACCTCGCTGAAGGGATTGGTCAAATCCCTGCCTCTGGAAAGCGTCTACAAATTCGTCAGCAAAAATCTGAGCGACCCGCGCCTGCGCGAAGCCTTCACGTTCCAAACGCTGTATCTGGGCATGAGTCCGTTCGCGTGTCCCTCGATTTACGCCCTGCTGCCCTACATCGAAATGGAGTTCGGCGTCTGGTTCCCTAAAGGCGGCACGATTGCGCTGGCCGACGCGATGGAACGCCTGCTGCGCGAACTGGGCGGCGAACTTCATTTTCATCAGCCAGTAGAACGGATCATGACCGAGGGACGGCGGGCGGTCGGGGCGCGCACGGCAGGGGGCAAGGAGTGGCGCGCGGACGTCGTGGTCAGCAACATGGATTTGCCGACCGCTTACGCCCGCCTGCTGCCTGCCGAAATTCGGCGCAAGCATACCGACGCGCGTCTGGATCGGCGGCAGTACGGCTGTTCCGGCTACCTGCTGTATCTGGGCGTCAGGCGCGTGCCGAGCGATTGGGGCCATAACACGATTGTCCTGAGCGACAACTATCAGCAGGTCGTCAACGACGTCTGCATCCATCATCGCATTCCCGAAGACCCGGCCATGCACGTCTGCATTCCCACGCGCACCGACCCCGGTTTGGCCCCTCCCGGTCACGATGTCATCTACGTTCTGGTTCCCTGCCCGAACACGCAGGCCGGGTTGGACTGGAACGTCGAGGGGCCGAAACTGCGCGAGCGCGTCCTGGACAAACTGGAGGCGACGGGCCTGCCGGGACTGCGCGCCAACATCGTTTTTGAGCGCGCGTTCACGCCGCCGCAGTTCGAGGAAGAGTACGGCTGCTACGCGGGCGCAGCTTTCAGCGGCCTGACGCCCTCGTTCCTGCAGTCGGCCTACTTCCGCCCGCACAGCCGCTCGGAAGACGTGCGCGATCTGTACTTCGTGGGAGCCAGCACACACCCCGGCGGCGGCGTCCCCATTGTCATCACCTCGGGCCGTCTGGCGGCGGAAGAAATCGCGCTGGCGGCGGGCCGAAAATCTTGATTCTGGTTCCATCGGCAGGGAATTCGCCTAACCTCCCGGCCCCTTGCCGAAGGAGAATTCACCAGGAGAATTCACCTAACCCCCCGGCCCCCTTCCCCACCGGGGAAGGGGGAGCCAAAACTTCGGGTTTGCAGGTCAAAAGCTAGGTTAGCGGAACGGCGGTGCTTCGATTCTCTGCCGTTTCAATACGAAGCGCACAGTTCTTGTTCAGTCACCTCCTTCCCCGGTGGGGAAGGGGGCCGGGGGGTTAGGCGGCTTTTCCGTAATTTGAAGTACGCAGCATGAAAACCGAAGCGGCCACAACTTTTATTTCCGTCAATCCAGCGACCGGCGAATGTCTGGGCGTTTATGCCAATGCGGCGGACAACGAAACGGCCTGCGCGGTCGCGCGGGCGCGCACGGCAGCCGGGGACTGGAGCGCGCAAACGCCCCGCGCGCGGGCGGAGGCGCTGCAGCGTCTGCACAACCGCCTGGCGCGCGACGCCGATACGCTGGCGGCGACCGTCACGGCGGAAATCGGCAAGCCGCTTCAAGAGTCGTATGGGGCCGACGTCCTGCCTGCGCTCGCCGCGCTGCGCTGGCTGATTCAGAACGGACCGCGCGCGCTGAGGGAACGGCGGGTTCCCGGCGCGCGGCACGCCCGCCTGCAGGCGCAGCCTTATGGCGCCGTGGGCGTCATCGGAACCTGGAACTACCCGCTGTATCTCAATCTCGCGCCGATTGCCTGGGCGCTGCTGGCGGGCAATGCCATTGTCTGGAAACCCTCGGAATTGGCGACCGCGACCGCGCTGGCCCTGGCCGAGCGCTTCGAGCAGGAGCGCCTGCCGGTCATCACAATCCTTGGAGACGGCGCGACGGGCCGCGCGCTTTGTCAGGCCGGGTGTGACAAGATTACGTTTACGGGCGGCGTGGCGACCGGGCGGGCGATCCTGCGCGAACTGGCGAACTACGGAACCCCAAGCGTGATGGAACTGTCGGGCAACGACGCGATGATCGTCTGCGATGACGCCGACATTGGCCTCGCGGCGCAGGCGGCGGTCTGGGGCCGATGCTGCAACGCGGGCCAAAGCTGCGTCGCCCCACAGCGCATTTTTGTCGCCGAGGTCGTTTACCCGGCGTTTCTGGACACAACGCGACGAATTATAGAGACTCTGCGCCTCGGCGCGGACATCGGCCCGATGCGAACGGAAGCCCTGCGCGCACGAGCCGACGCGCTGGTTCAGGCCGCCGTCGGTCAGGGCGCGCGGCTCATAACGGGCGGGCGCATTCTCGCGCAAACCCCGAACACGCGGGCCGACGGAAACGATCCCGCAATAGCGCCGGAAGCGTCGCCCGATTTACAAGCGTCCGGTTTTTTCTATGCCCCGACTCTGCTCGCCGACTGTCACAGCGACATGGCGATCATGACACAGGATTTTTTCGGGCCGGTCTTGCCGGTCTGCCCGACGCGCGGGGATGCCGACGCCCTCGCCCGCGCGAATGCGAGCGACATGGCCCTGGGCGCGAGCGTCTGGACGAAAGACCGGGCGCGGGCGGCGCGGATCGCGGGCGGTCTGAACGTTGGCATGGTCTCGATCAACGAGATACTGCTCGACGCCGCGAACCCCGCCCTGCCCTTCGGCGGTCTGCGCGCCAGCGGCTTCGGGCGGCAGCGCGGATTGGCGGGTCTGGAAGAGTTCGTACAGTGGAAAACCGTCGCGCGCCACGCTTCGGGCGGGGTGCGACGGCACTTTTTCCCCTACCGCGCCGCCACGCTGCCCATCCTGCGCGCCATGATCGAACTGCAATCCGTGCGCGGCTGGAAAGCGAAATTGGCCGCCGGGCGCAAACTGGGCGAGGCGGCGATGCGCTGGGACAAAGAAGACAAGGGCGGCGGGAATTAAACCACGCAACGCAAATTTTCAATTTGGGGATCACAATTACATGAAGATAGCCATTGTGGGCGGCGGGCTGGCGGGGTGCGCGGCGGCGGTTCGGCTGGCGCACGCGGGTCATGCCGTGACGCTGTTCGAGAAGAACGCGCATCTGGGCGGCAAAATGAACGTGTGGGAAGAGGGCGGCTACTATTTCGACATGGGGCCGACCATTATTACCAAGCCGGATGTTCTCGACCGCCTGTTCCAGGACGTGGGACGGCGGCGCGAGGATTACTTCGACCTGGTTTCGCTCGACCCGCAATGGCGCGCGTTTTTCGCCGACGGCAGCCGTTTCGACCTGTACACCAGCCTGCAGGAAATGACGGCGGAACTCAACCGTTTCGCGCCCGGAGAACTGCCCAACTACCTGCAATTTTTGGCGTACTGCCAGAAAATGAACGATGTGACCGACCGCTGGTTCTACTGGAAGTCGTATGGCAGCATTCTGGAAATGGCGAAAGCGAACCCGATGAACCTGCAATCGCTGGGCATCGCCATGAACATGGACCCGCTCACGACGATGCACCAGGCGGTTCGCAAGCATTTCAAGGACGAGCGGCTGGCGCAGCTATTCGAGCATTTCGTGCAGTATGTCGGGTCGTCGCCGTTCGTGTCGCCCGCCATTCTCTGCCTCATCGCGTGGGTGCAGATCGCGCTCGGCTGCTGGTATCCGATGGGCGGCACGGGGGGTATCGCCCGCGCCCTGACCCGCCTGTGCAACGAATTGGGCGTCGAAGTCCGAACCGAAACGCCTGTCGAGCGCATCGAGACCCGTGACGGCAAAATCACTGGCGTCGTTCCGGCAGGCGGCAGTCTGGAATCGTTCGACATCGTAGTCGCCAACTCCGACATCGTGCGGACGCTGGAGGACTTGCTGAACTCTCCTACTGCCCGGCCCTTTCTTCAGAAGCAGGAAAAGCAGATGGAACCGGCCTGCTCCGGCATCGTCTTGTACCTGGGCTGCAACAAAACCTGGCCGCAGCTGAAGCACCACGACTTTTACTTTTCGGCCAACAGCGATGAGGAATTCCGCGACCTGTACGAGCGCAAAGTCCCGCACGAAGACCCGACCTGCTATCTGGCCGTGCCGAGCGTCACCGACCCCGCAGTTGCCCCGCCTGGCTGCACCGCGCTCTATGTCCTGGTTCACTGCCCGTATCTGACCGAAGCGTTCGATTGGGACAGGGAAACCACGCGCTACCGTGACGTCATCATAGACAAATTGGAACGCAGCGGCTTGACCGGCCTGCGCGACAGCATTCAGGTTTCGCGCACCGTCACGCCGCGCGACCTGGAACGGATGTATTGGGTGAACCGGGGCGCGATTTACGGCGTCGTCACGCAGCGCGGCCTGAATTCCGCCTTCAAAACCGCCAACCGCAGCGCGCTCGTCAAGGGGCTGTACTGGGCGGGCGGCAGCGTGAACCCCGGCCCCGGCGTGCCGATGGTGTTGATGTCGGGTCAGATCGCCGCCGACTGCATTCTGGAAGATTATGGCGACGGCGAGCGTTCCTCGCGAACCGGCTCGCCCGCTCTTGCCGCTCGCGTTTAAGCGCGTAAGGCCTCCTCCATAACCGCCCGAACGTTTGCACAACTGCAAGCGTCCGGGCGGTTTTTTGCGCGCCTGGATAAAAAATAATTTGATAAATTTAGTTCGCAAGGGCAAAACGGCAGGATTTGGCAGGGCCGGTCGGGAATTCACCGTCGAACTCGCGATTGCAAATAGCGCTGCACTCGTGATGACGAAGATCGCAAAATCGAAACGAGAAAGGAGGAAACCCTTCGTCCGGGCAGCGTCGCCCTTGTCAGGCTGTCGTTAATGGCGTTCCAAAACGCCAAGTCCAGGAGTAATCATGTCGTCTTTCCGCTTCCGGTCCAATCGTCGTTTCAGCCGCCGCGCCCGACGCGCGGCCGCGCTCGCTTCCTTCCTTCCCGCTGTCGCCCTTGCTTCTTTCGCCCTTTTCAGCCCGGTTGCCAGTCGCGCCGCCGATACCACCGCCCGCCTCGCCAACCACGTTCCCTCGCTCGTCGCCGCGTCGCAGGCGCTGGGCCGAGCGGACGGGCAGGAGACCCTCGCGCTCGCCATTGCCCTGCCGCTTCGCAATCAAGGCGCGCTTACGGATTTGCTGGCGCGGCTGTACGATCCCAACGACGCCGCGTACGGCCAGTACCTCACCTCGGAAGAATTTACCGCTCGCTTCGCGCCGACTGCCGCCGATTACGAGGCCGTCGCCGCTTATGCCAAAGCGCAGGGTTTCGTCATCACGGGCGTTCACGCCAACCGCGCTCTGCTCGACGTGGCGGCTCCGGCCCATGTCCTCGAGCGCGCCTTCGGTCTGCGCCTGCTGCGCTTTCAGGCTCCCGACGGACGGGTTTTCCGCGCGCCGGATGTTGATCCGACCGTTCCCGACTCGCTGGCCCGCCGCATCTCCGGCATTATCGGGCTGGACAACGCCGCCGTCATTCGCCCCCACAATGTGCGCCGCGTTATTGAGTTCGACGGTCTGGCTCCCTACGGCTCGCCTTTCGCCATTGGCTCCGGCCCCAATGGGGGTTTATCGCCGAGCGACATCAAAACCGCCTACAACCTCAACGGCGTGTCCACCAATGGTTCCGGCCAAACGCTCGCCCTCTTCGAACTCGACGGCTACACGAAAAGCGACATCACCACTTACGAGTCACATTTCGGCCTACCCGCCGTTCCCCTGCAAAACGTACTGATTGACGGCTATTCCGGCGCGGCGGGAAGCGGCGCGGGCGAGGTGACGCTGGACATCGAGCTGCAAATCGCCCTCGCTCCGGGCGCGACCAAAATCCTCGTGTACGAGGCTCCCAACTCGACAGCGGGCCTGGTGGACACCTACAATCGCATCGCTTCGGACAATGCGGCCAAAGAAATCAGTTCGTCGTGGGGCTTGAACGAGAGCAGCAGCGGGGCTACCACGCGCAACAGTGAAAACACGGCTTTTCAGCAGATGGCCGCGCAGGGGCAGTCCATCTTTGCGGCGTCGGGCGACAGCGGCGCCTATGACAACGGCTCGTCTTTGAGCGTGGACGACCCGGCCTCGCAGCCCTACATGGTTGGCGTGGGCGGCACGACCCTGGCGACGAATGGCGCGGGCGGCTCCTACCAGTCGGAAACGACCTGGAACGGCGGCTCCATCAGCGGCGGCGGGGGCGGCGGCGGCATCAGTGTGGTCTGGCCGATCCCGTCGTTCCAATCCGGCGTCGTGTCCGGCGCCTCGAAAGGCTCGACGACCAAGCGCAACGTTCCTGACGTGTCGCTCGACGCCGATCCCAACACCGGCTACGCGATTTACGTCAGCGGCGGCTGGCAGGTCTATGGCGGCACAAGCTGCGCCGCGCCCCTCTGGTCGGCGTTTACGGCCCTGGTGAACCAGCAGCGCATCAACAACGGCAGCGCGCTCCTGGGCTTCGCCAACCCGCCCATCTACACGGCGGCCAAAAGCGCGAGTTACAACTCGTACTTTCATGACATTGCCAACGGCAGCACGAACCTGTATTATCCTGCCGTGACGGGCTTCGACGACGCGACCGGCTGGGGAACCTTCAACGGGGCCAACCTGCTGACCGCATTGGCGGGCAGTGGCGGTGGCGGCGGCACGGTTCCGAGCGCGCCGACCGGGCTGACGGCGACGCCTGGCAACGCGCAAGTTAGCCTGAGCTGGAACGCCAGCAGCGGAGCCACCTCCTACAGCCTCTACCGCGCCACCACGAGCGGCGGCGAAGCCAGCTACCGCACCGGC
>JBBRNU010000043.1:0-13263 GCA_038230115.1 Chthonomonadales bacterium
ACTGACGGCCAACACGTCGAACTGACGGCCAACACGTCGAACTGACGGCCAACACGTCGAACTGACGGCCAACACGTCGAAATCCAGGCGGCGGGCTTGGCTGAAAACGTTTTGCCAGGTTTGTAAAAACCGAGAGGAAAGCGAAAGACGGCTTGGGTTCCTCGGACATTTTCTGGCCTCCGACGGCTAAAAACGCAGCCCGGCGTCGAGCGCCACGCCGCGTAGTTTATTGTCCGGCCCGTCGTGGTAGCTGAGTTCAAGGAAGGGATGGTAGCGGTTGGCGACGGCGTAGGGAAACGTGTAGCCCAACAGATACTGCGTGGCGAACCCGTTGACGTTGCGAAATTCGTTGATTTTCGCGTCGGTCAGGCTGTAGCCTAGCCCGAACCCGGCATAGAGGCCGCGCACACTCAGGCCGCGCTTGAAGTTGACGAGTAGATGGTAAATATTGCCGTCCGTATCGGCTCCGCTGCGATTGCTGCCGCCGAACGTAACGGTCGGGGAAAAAGAAATGCCGCCGACTTTGGGGATCATGCGAATGAGGGGAAAGTCGGCCCCGATTTCAAAGCCTTCCAGGTGCGTTTTGTGGCCCTCATAGAAATCCGGGCCAAGAAAGAAGCCGCCCCGAACGGCAAGCCGCGCTTCCAGCGCCTGCCCGTGCGCGCAAGGCGCCAGCGCCATGCCCGCCAGCGCGCCCAGCAGCGTCCCTGATCGCTTCAACAAAAAATGTCCTCCCGCCGATTGTACGCTCGCGCGCCGCCTCCATTATACCGTCATACCGTCGTTTCCGCTTCGCCCGTCGCCCGCCAGCGAACCGGGGCGGAAATTTCGTCGCGCACCGCGGCCCAGGCGGTCTGCGCGACAACGACGGCGTATTGAGGGCGCGTCATTGACGTGGCGTTGACGATGACCTGCGTACAGCGGCGCGCGAAGTCCAGCGCCCAGTCTAGTTCCGCGGGGCCGTTCTGCCGTTCTGACTCCGCCCATAAGAACGTAATTGCGCCCAGCGTCCGGTCATAATATTGAAGCGGCACACACAGATACGAATGCAATTCCAGCGCCGTGAGCCGTTCGCGGTGCGCGGCGTCCTGGGCGATGGCGGCGACATCCGCTGCGGCGAGGGGGTGGCCCAGGTCAATTTGCCCGGTTTGCATCACCATTGGCAGTTCGGTCAAGGCGTGCAGGCCGGGCGGATACGCGCAGGCCAGTTCGCGAACGGCGCGCAGCCCGGCGATGTCGGGGTGCGCGACCACTAAATCATACAGTTGGTCACTCTCATCCAGCAGGGTAATCAGGCACCAGTCGGCGAAGTGCGGCGCAACGACATTGGCCGCATTGGTCAGAACGGCTTTCCAGTTCAGGGGCAGCGCCATGATTTCGGTCACGCGGGCGGTCAACTGCAAATGCCGGTGGGCGCGTTCAAGACGCTGATGGGCCGCTTCCGCGCGCTGCTGCGCGGCCTGCGCCGAGGCCAGAAGCAGGCAGGTCGAAACGGCGATCAGGCAGAACACGCTCAGAGTCGCCGCGCCGGTCGCGTTGACGGCAAACGAATTGTCGGGCGGCAGGAAGAAGTAAGCGCAGGCGAGAGCCGACAGCGCAGTTGTCAGCAGCCCGGCTTGCAGACCGCCGTAAAGCGCGCTGAACACAACGCTGGCATAGAAGAAGAGATAGATGGCTCCGGGGTCAACCACGCGCATCGCCAGAGTGGCGAACAGGGCTGCGACCACCCCGCCGAGCGTAATCCCGCTTTGCCAGCGCAGGGAGCGCTGACCGGGGAACGTTTCCAGAGAAAGATGTCGGGGCATCAGGAACCGCCTTCAAGTTCCGCATTGAGCTGCTGAAGGAAACAGCGGAAGAGTAAGGATTAAAAAATAAGAAACAAGTGCAAAACCTCTTGGCGAGAACAGCCAGTAAAACTCTGGCTTTCCACACTCGCGCTGCCGGCTTTTGACAGTCCTGCGGGCCTGTCAAAGAGCGGGCTTTTTGTCGTCAATTGCAGGGAAGCGTAATCGGGAAGGGCGCGTCAAGGCAAGTCAGTCCTGGGCGTCGGCGTTGTTGAGCGTGACCCGGACGGAGCTTTCCACGAACGCAGAAATAGCCTCCTCCTGATGGATGGCGGCGATTTGTCGTTCCAGTTCGGCGAGTTTGGTTTTCAATTTGGCCTGCTCCGGGTTGGCGGCGTCCAGCCGGGTTTGCTCGCGCCGGAAATGGTCTCGGCGTTGTTCGAGGGCGGCGCGCATCAGACGCAAATCGCGGGCGCGCGGGTTTTCGCCCATTACGTCATCCACTACTTGCTCTTCATCCGGCAGGTCATCGTTTTCGGAATAATCGTATGGACGCAATACGAGCCTCCTTGTTCACTCGCGACGACGCTTTTTTTACGCGCGGTCGTAAATTTTACTGCAATCCGCCGCTTTATGTCAATCCTCGCCAGGATGCCGGAAGTCTGCAGAGCCTTTTTCGTCCGGGCGGCGCGACCCGGCGCACGGACGACAGCGCCCGCCATTCTGCGAAGAAACGGCGGGCGCTAGGAAGGGAGGGTAGAAAGGCGGGCCGGTTCAGCGCAGGGGAGAGTTAATGAGCAGTTCGCTGAGATTCGCGAGACCGAGTGGAACCATCGAAACTTTACGCTTGATACGGGCGAGTGCGTTGTCCACCGATTTAGTTTTACAATGCAGTTCCGAGGCGATTTCGCGGTAGGATTTGCCGATTTGATAGCCTGCCAGAACGTTCCATTCAAAGTCGGAAAGCACCTGCTGCAGCATTTCGTGCAGCACTTTGGTATCCTCGCCTTGAAGCACCATATCTTCCGGGTCGAGCGTATGCGTGGCAGGAAGAATATCGGCCAGGTTCCAGTCGGGGCCGGAGTCTTCGGCGGGACTCTCCAGCGAGAGTGAGGAGTTGAGCGGGGTTTGTTTCTGGCGAGTCGCCGTTTTGATGGCGGTGATGATATGGCGTTGGATACAAACTTTGGCGAAGGCCGGAAACGAGATGGCTTTATCGCTGCGAAAGTCAATAATGGCCTGCCACAGTCCGATCATGCCGACCTGAAGCAGATCATCTTTCTCCGCGCCCACGAGAAAGTAGGATTTCACTTTGGTGCGAACCAGGTTGCGGTACTTGTAAAGCAAGTACTCGGACGCGGACTCGTCACCCCGTTGCGCTCTGTGTACGATCTCCCGGTCAGCCAGGCCCGCGAAGCGAATGTGGCTTGGCGGGAGATGGCGCTGCATTTCGCTAATCACCCTGTTCCCTCGATCTGTAGGAATTTGTGCGGCGTGGTCGTCGAGCCTTTCCCTTGAGCGCGGCGCGGCGATGCCGGAGGAGTAGTTGCAGCGATGCGGCTGCGGCCTGCTTTTGCAAACCACAGCAAAATTCTCAGTTCGTATTATACAGTAAACTCCGCGAAGAATACAAGCCCCCGCCCCAAAATCAGCGCTTTTTCCTATATTTCCGGCAGGAATGCGAGGCCGGGATGGTTTTACAGGGCGAAACGGCGGCTTGCGCGGGCAATTCCCGCGCGTACTGCAGGCAATTCATGCGCCCATAGTGACTTTGGTCACAGCGCGCGTGTGACCGGTTTCACTTCCCCCTCTCTCCCGAAGACGCTATAATAGGGTGATGTCGCGTGACGCTCTCCTCCGTGTGTCATGCCTAATCGTTCGCTTGCGCCCCGTCGTGCAAGTGTCTGGCAGTTCGTGCGCGCCGCAGACAAGGAAACTACGTGCGGTTTCCGCGCGCCCGAATCGCATTGCCCGGCCTGTCTTCGGACGCGCCGGGCCTTTTTTCGCCTGCCCGCTGTTTTGCCAGCCCCGCTCCTGCCCCCGCGCCCGTCGCCTATCCATGCAGGACGCAGCGCTGTGGAATTACCACGCGCCGCAGCGCAAGGTTAGGCGACCGGGTAAAATCGTTCTACGCCGGGGCAAAAAAGGAAAACGCTTGACGCTTTTGCTTCGTCCCTGTAAACTGTAGTCGGAAATCGGCCCGGTATAGGCGGGGCATTCCTGACGAGCGAAGGACGCGAGCGCGAAAACGGCGGGCGCGAGAACAGGGCGGACATTCATCATGAGCGCTACCATAAGTCCAGACAGGAACGAGATTGCAAGCGAAACAGCGATTATTATAGGCGTGCGCGACCTGCGAAAACGCTACGACGCGCTGACGGCGGTGGACGGCGTGAGTTTCGAGATCGCGCGCGGCGAGATTTTCGGGCTGCTGGGGCCGAATGGCGCGGGCAAGACCACGACGATCAGTATGCTGGCGGGCATCCTGCCCCCGACCGAGGGCGTCATCGCGCTGAATGGCCGCGAGACGCGCGGCGACGATCCGGCGCGCAAGCGGGCCATCGGCGTCGTGCCGCAGGAACTCGCCATTTATCCGTCCTTGACCGGGCGCGAAAACCTGGAATTTTTCGGGCATCTGTACGGCCTGCGCGGAACCGACCTGACCCGGCGCGTGCAGGAAATGCTGGCCCTCGTGGGCTTGTCGGAGCGGGCCGAATCGCGGGCCGATACCTATTCCGGGGGCATGAAGCGCCGCCTGAACCTGGCCGCTGGATTGATGCACAGTCCGCAACTGCTGCTGTTGGACGAGCCGACGGTCGGCGTAGACCCCCAATCGCGAAACCACATCTTCGAGGGCGTGCGCGCTTTGAACCGGCAGGGGCTGACGGTTCTTTACACGAGCCATTACATGGAGGAAGTCGAGGCGCTGTGCGACCGCGTGGGCATCATGGACGGCGGAAAACTTATCGCCTGCGACACGGTTCCCAATCTCGTCGCCCGACTGGGCGGCGCGATTATCGAGGTCGGTCTGGACGGAACCAGCGTGGCCGATGACGTGCTGGAGGGTCTGCGCCGACTGGAAAACGTGCAGGGCGTGGAATTCGCCCCGGTTCTTGCGCCTGCCGCTGTGGAAAAGGAAGGGGAGCCGGCAACGACGGGCGCGGCAGGAAGACCCCGACGGGAGCGCGGGCAGACAGCGCCGGTTCTCGACAACGCTGCGAGCGGCGAGGCGGCGGTCGGCGGGACGCTGCGGGTGCGCGCCGACCGGCCCAATCTGGCCCTGCCCGGAGTCGTTACCGTCTTGAGCCGGGCCGAGCTGCCCTTGCTTTCGCTCGCCATCAAACAGCCCAACCTCGAAGACGTGTTCCTGTCCCTGACCGGCAAAACGCTGCGCGACTGAAGGCGGACTGAAGACGGCAGCGACGGAATGCCTTTCTTAACCTCACGCAGCCCGACCGTTCGCTTTGAAAACGGGCAGGGCCGGAAGTTTTCAACTTCCGGTTCCGGCAGAAAAGGGCAAGCGCGCTGCCGAAGGTCGCCCCCTGGCAGGTTCCGATAAATAGACCGCCTGCGTAAAGGGAATTACCCTGCCGGGCGCGGCAAGGCTTGTGGCGGCAAGGTTTGCGGCGGCGACGCGCCAGAGTTGAGGTTGAAGGCGAGCAGGCGAATCTCGGTCATTTCCTCCATCGCGTACCGAACGCCCTCGCGCCCCACCCCCGACTGCTTCACGCCGCCATACGGCATACTGTCCATGCGGTAGGTCGGCACGTCGTTGACGATAACGCCGCCGACCTCCAAAGTCTCGAACGCCTCGAAGATGCGGCCCATGTGGTGGGTGAACAGGCCGGTTTGCAGGCCGTACGGCGACGCGTTGACAGTGGCGAGCGCCTGGCTCCAATCCGTGAACGGCGCGACCGTCACGACCGGGCCGAACGCTTCCCCGCTTTCGATCTGCATTTCCGGCCTGGTATCGGTCAAAACCGTCGGCGCGACCATCAACCCCTGCCGCGCGCCCCCAACGACCGGCGTCGCCCCGCCCGCAACCGCTTCCGCGATCCAGGTTTCGACCCGGCTGGCCTCGCGCTCGCTGACCATCGGCCCGACCTGCGTGTTCGGGTCGAGCGGATCGCCCGCGCGCAAAGCCCAAACTGCCGGAACGAACCGCGCCATGAACGCCGCATACAAATCGGCTTCCACCAGAATGCGCTGCACCGAAATGCAGGTCTGCCCGGCGTACCCGAAGCCGCCGACCACGCACCGGCGAACCGCGTAGTCCAGGTCAGCGTCCGCGCCGATAACGACGGCGGCGTTGCCGCCCAATTCCAGCGTCACTCGTTTCGCCCCCGCGAGGGCGCGCAATTTCCAACCCACCCGCGCGCTTCCCGTAAACGACAGCATTTTCAGGCGCGCATCGGTCGCCAGACGTTCGGCGAGGGCGTCGGGCGGCGTGATGACGTTGAGCGCGCCGGGCGGAATATCGAGACGGGCGGCGAGGGCGGCGAACCGCTCGGCGAACAGAATAGCCGCGCCGGGCGCGAGCAGCGACGGTTTCCAGACGACCGGGTTTCCGACCGCAAGGGCCGGGCCGATTTTGTGCAGGGCCAGATTGAGCGGAAAATTGTAGGGGGTGATGGCGGCGAGCGGGCCGACGGGGAAGCGGCGCGTCAGGCCGAAACGGTTCTCCGAACCCGGTATCAGGTCGAGCGGAAACGTTTCGCCGTGCAGTCGTTTCGCTTCTTCGGCGGAAAGCGTCAGGACGTTCAGGGCGCGGTCTACCTCAACGCGCGCGTCCGTGATGGGCTTGCCCGCTTCCAACGTGATTGCGTGGGCAAAAATCTCCCGGTCGGCGGCAACGGCGTCGCGCAGGCCAAGGAGGAGTTCGGCGCGGCGATAGGTCGGCAGGCCGCGCAAGGCCGGAAATGCGCGCCCGGACGCGGCGATGGCGTCCTCGACGTCGGCCTCGCTCGCCACGCTGTAGCGCCGCGCCATTTCGTTGGTATACGGATTGACCGCCTCGCCCGCGCCGCTTCCGGCCCGCCAGCCGCCGTTAATCCACAACGTTTCGGTTCGCTCTGCAGACCGCATGGCAGTTTCCTTCGCTATTCCCCCAGAACCAAATCCGCCGCGACGGGGCGATGGTCGGAACCCTGCGCGCCGCCCGCCCAGCAAGCCTGGGCGCGCCACTGCTTGCTGAGAAACACGTGGTCTATACGGACATACGAATGCCGAAACGGGAGGGTATGCCCATAGGTGTACCCATAGCCGCGCCCGCCCTCGACAAAGGCGTCGTGCAGGCCCACGCGCTCCAGATTGGCGCAGACGAGCGAGGGCATCGGCGCGTTCAGGTCGCCGGTCAGCAGAACGGGGCCGGTTTCGCGGGCGATGTCGCTGGCGAGAACGAACGACTGCGCCAGGCGGTCGGTCGCGTTCTGTTCCAGGCCGATGGAGCCGCTGCGGGGATGGCGGCGGATCGGGGCCAGACCGAACCGGGGCGACAGCAGGTGCGCGTCATAGACTGCCACGCTGGTCGCCCCGACCTGCATCCGGCAGCGCAGATAGGAAAAGCCGTGCAGGGCGAGCGGGCGCGGCTCTTCGCCCGTCAGGGGAAACCGGCTCGCGATCAAATACTGGCTGAACGCGACGTGATGCCAGCCCCATTCGCGAAAAATCGGCTCCAGAGCGGCGGTGAACGCCTGGCCGTTGTCCTGGAGCAGCAGCACGTCAGGATGCGCGTCCTGAATTTCTCGCAGGACGGCCTCCATGTCGCGATGCCCGCCCTTGACGTTGTAAGTGAGAACGCGCAGGCGGGTTCCGTTCCCGACCGGGGTTCCGAACAGGCGCAGCGGCCAGCAGAACCCCATCAGCGGCCCTAAAACCCACAGCAGGGCAAGCGCGGGCAAAATCGCCGCGCGCCGCGCCCAGATCAGCCCCGCCAGCAGGAGCGGAAGCGCGGGCAAGCCCCAAATCCATTGCGGAAAATACAAATTGAACACGCTGCCCCACCAGCGTTCCGGGCCGCTGGCGTTGCCCAGCGCGATGAGGGCGAGAAAAAGCAGGTAGGGCAGCGTCAGGGCGAACAGCCAGCGTTCCCGCGTCCGTGTGCGCGCCGAACGGGCCGATTTTCCCGTTGCAGCCCGTCCCGTCCCGCCGGTTTTCGCTGCGCCCGCGCCCTTTTGTTCCGCTTCGGCCTTCGGCATTCCATCCCCCTGCGTTTCTTCTGCAAAACAGTTTACCCCACTTCCCGACACTACGACGAAGCGTTCCATTCGGTTTTCCCTCGGAAGACGCTTACCAATGCACCTGACTCCCCGGCTCCTCCCGATGAGGAAGCGCTCGCCCCGAACTGAAAACGCGCTCCTGACAGCCCTGGAATCCCGGCAGGATTCTTCGCCCCCGCCGCGCAATAACAACCCATTCCGCCGCCAGCCGTTTTGTCGCCAACGATTCATCACAAGCGCCGCGCTGGAATGAAAAACGCGCTGAAATTCGAAACAGGAGTTCCTGACCCCATGAGCGATTTCAATTTCGACCTGCTCAAGCAGTTGTGCGAAACGCCCGGCATTTCCAGCCGCGAAGGCCAGATGCGAAAACTGGTCGCCCAATCCCTGCGCCCCCTCGCCGATTCGCTCGAAGCCGACGCGATGGGCAATCTCATCGCCGTGAAAAAAGGCGCGGACGGCGGCCCTAAAATCATGATCGCCGCGCATCTGGACGAAATCGGGTTCATGGTCAAATACATTGACGACAAGGGGTTTCTGCGCCTGCTGCCGGTCGGGGGGTGGGACCCGCGCGTTATGGTGGCGCAGCGCGTTATCGTGCATGGGTTCGGCGGGCAGACGCTGCGCGGCGCGCTGATGCCTGCGGCCAAGCCGATCCACCTCCTGAGCGCCGAGGACGCCAACAAGCCGCCCAAAATTGACGAGTTTTTCGTGGATTTGGGGCTGTCCGGCGAGCAGGTCAAAGCGCAGGTCGAGCCGGGCGACATGGTGACGATGGATCGAACCTGCGAGCGGGTCGGGGAGATGGTGGTCAGCAAAAGCCTGGACAACCGCCTGAGCGTGTTCGTGATGATCGAAGCCTTACGCCGTTTGCAGAACACGCCGATCCAGGCCACGCTGCTGGCGGTCGCCACGACGCAGGAAGAGGTGGGCTTGCGCGGCGCGATTACCGCCGCCTACGCCCTGCAGCCCGACATCGGGATCGCCCTCGATGTCACGCTCGCCAACGACTTCCCCGGTCCGTCCGAGGCCGAGCAGGTCACGCAACTGGGGAGCGGCGCGGCCATCAAAATCGCCGACAGCTCGCTCCTGTGCCATCCCAAGCTGGCGCGGCATTTCCGCGATGTCGCCGAGGCGAAAAAAATCCCCTATCAACTGGAACTGCTGCCGCGCGGCGGCACGGACGCGGGCGGCATTCAGCGCAGCCGGGGCGGCGTGCCGAGCTTCACGCTCTCGATCCCCACGCGCTACGTCCACTCCGTCAACGAAATGGCGCACGTTGGAGACATCGAGGCCGCCATCGCCCTGCTCGCCGCCTATCTGGAAGAGGCCCATACGCGCAACTATGGCTACGCGGACGATTTGTAGGAACGACCGGCAAAAGCGGCATTGTTATCGGGGGAAGGCGAGCCGCCGACTTTTTCGGCGAGAGTTTTCTCCTGTCCGTTCGTGCGCTGCGCTCATGCAGGGCTTGGGCTAGTCCGGGCCGCTCGGCGTCGGCTCCGCTGGCGGTATCAGTGAAGATGCGTTCGCAACCTGCGGCTGTCGGCGCGTCGCTTTGCAAATCAAGGTTTTGGTCGGTGGCGGAAACTCTAGCGTAGCCAACTAGCATAACTGCTCCTCGTGTTTCGGAATGACGGGGGTAGTGTACTACGAAACCCAAATCCATTAAAGAGAATCAGGACGTAGATTAGGAGTATGGGTTATTGGTATGTCTGCGGGGCGGAAAAGGAGGTTTTGCCGGTCGCGGGGCTGCTGGCAGGACTATACCAACTAAACGACCGTTTTTTGGTAGGATAGGGATACTCTTCTCAAATGACTGTTTCAGAAACGCTAATCCATTTCTCAATGTCTCGTATTGGCGTATTACTTGGATGGTGGCTGTATAATCCATCTGCCCGATAGGTTAAGACCATACCTGAACGGTTCAAACAGCAACCACTGTTCACTGTTCATATCGTAGGGAACCGTTTCTAGCACACTACCTAGGTCGAACTTAAACAAACACTGCCGATGATTCTCTTCCACAGAAACATCTATAAGGAATTGACCATCCAGAATTTGCGCTGCTCGCATAATGCGCTTTTGGGTCTGACTATCTCCAACGATTTTGCCATTGTGAGTGAGTTTCCAGTCACAGCACAACAACCATAAATGCCAGTCGCCATGCAAAGTTACAATACGCTTTGCCATGTGTTCACGAACTCGCGATGATACTTTTCTGGTCGGTATTCTTGGCTCTGTGATGTGCAGGTGTGGTTGCCCGAACTCAAGTGTCAGATACGAACCATGTCCAGGCTTGACATTCCAGCAGGGCAGACCATATATCCGGCGGAAAGCGTCAGTGATGATATTGTCCAATTAAACTCTTCTAATTCTACTCACTGCCCACAGCTCGTCGGAACGCTACCCTTGGCTATGTGGGGCCACTTGCGTTGGTGGTACAAGATTACCCGAAAAGATGGTGCATCAAATTAGGAAGCGACTTTTAGACACAAAAAAACGCCGTGCTGGGAACATCCGGCGCAGTGGTGCGAGTACCAGAAAAACGAGGGTTTTTGGAACCGGAGGAATGCAGGCAGTTCCGCGTCGCATCAAAACCGCTTTGCGACGCTGAACTTATGTCCTGCGCCCGCTTTGGCAGGCTTTGCCGCCTTTTTTATCGCAACGTAATCGCGGATAGGGAACTGATATTCCAACGTGCCGGGTATCGCGATAAAGCGCGTTTGACCGTTAGGCAAGTGTTCTTCTTTGCCGCTTAGAATATAGAAATCAAAGCGCGATTGCGCTATCAAAGCGGGCGAAATATGAAACCAGTAGGTGACTTTGCCCTCCTCCCGCGTCTCTTCCAGGGGAATGGCGGCGAGTTCGGCCTTCTCCTCAATGAGATGCAGACGCGCCAGAAGTCCGGGCGACAGGCGGCCTTTCCTGGGCGTAACGGTCACGCCTACCGCGATCAAGCCGTTCCGGTCTTCGTTGGTAAAGACGAACGTGTATGGCAGGGTCTTGACATACTCCGGCGTGACCTCAATGGGGGGAGGGGAGGCGCTCGCTTTGATCAGCGGCGCGGTGAGCAGAAGGGCTGTCAACCCCGCAAGAACGGAAATGCGTTGCATCGGTTCGCTCCTTGGGTAAAGCGGCGCGGTGAGCAAATCTTCCTCGCTTCCGCGCCTTTGCTCCTATAGACGCGCTTGCCCGCCCCAGCGTTACAAATCGCGACTGTGCTTGAACTTCCTTCTATATTGATTTCACTTCGCCAATTGTTGCGTTGGTTCCGCTTGGCCCCTTTCGGCGGGCATTTCGGGGAAGCGGAGCGTCTGGAACTGCACCAGGTCGCGGGAAAACAGCAGGTCGAGCGTCCAGTCAATCGCGACCCGCACCTTCTTCTCGGTGCGCGGCAGTTTGCTCAGATAAATCGTGCGCCACAGCCACCAGGCGATAAAGCCCGAAAAGTTCACGCCCAGAATGTTGGCGACTCCGACCCGCCGCCCGATGGACGCCAATTGACCAATGCTGGTATACGCGAACGACTTCTGCGGCTGACGGCGGATCGCGGCGGCGATGTTATGGGCCACGATTTTGCCCTGCCGCAGGGCGTGCTGCGCGGTCGGCGGATAGGGCTTGCCGGTTTTCACGTCCACGCAGCAGGCGCAGTCGCCCAGCGCCCACACGCCCGGCCACTCCGCCACCTCCAATCGGTCGTCCACCTGAACGCGCCCGCGCTCCTTCATACAGGGCAGTTCGGCCAGGAGCGGATTGGGCGCGACCCCTGCCGTCCACACAATATTGCGGGTTGGAATCGTCATGCCGTCGTCCAGCGTCACGGCGTCGTCGGTCACGCTCGCGACTTTGACGCCCGCCCGAATTTCCACCTTTCGCTCGGTTAGTTTCGTTTGGGTGTACCGGCCCAGCTTCTCGCCCAGTTCGGGCAGAATGAACTCGCCGGGATGCACCAGAACCATCCGCAGCATTTTGTCGCTCAGGTTGGGATAAAACGGCAGGGCGTCGCGGGCGAAATCGTTGATCGCGGCGACGGTCTCGACCCCGGCGAAGCCGCCGCCCGCCACGACGAACGTCAGCAGCGGCTCGCGAATCCCGACCGCGCATTCCGTATCCGCCTCCTCCAGCGCCGCGATAACCCGGTTCCGCAGATGAATGGCGTCGCCCAGCGATTTCATCGTCAGCGCGCGGCTGGCAAGTCCCGGCAGGTCGTAAAAATTCGTTATCGCCCCTAATGCCAGCACGAGATGATCGTAAGGCAGCGTGTGGCAGTGATGGTCGGAGCCGTGCCAAACCTCGACAGTTCGTTCCGCCAGGTTGATTGTCTTCACGACCGCATTCAGCAAATGCACGCGCTTGAGCAGTTTGCGGATCGGGTTCACGATGTGCGTGATGTCCAGATTGGCTGCCGCAACCTCGTGCAGCAAGGGCGTGAAGAGGAAAAAGTTGTCCTGATTGATCAGCGTGATTTCGACGTTCGGGTCGCGGCCCAGATTTTTGTCCAGATGCATGGCGGCATACACGCCGCCGAACCCGCCGCCCAGAATCAGCACGCGCTTCTTATCCGCTTCGCCCACAAAATCACCTGTCGCCTTTTCTTCCGGCATTCGTTTCCATTCGCTTTCCGCTTTCGGCATCCGTTTCAAAACCGTCCACATTCAAATTTCAAAAGGAGCCGGGCCGTTCCTGGCCCGGCTCCGCCAATTCGTAGAGGGGCGACGAAATGAATTTCTTCGCTTGTAGCGTTCCGCCTCCCCCCGTTAAAGAGCGGTCATCCCAGGGTTGAAACCCCGGTCTGTGTGGCGTTCCGCCGAGCGTCCTTCGGACGCGATGCATAGGCCAACCGCATGAAAGTCTTTCCTGACCCTCGTGTCCGAAGGATACACAGCCGCAGGCTACCGAGCGAAGAAATTTATTTCGTCGTCCTTCCCGCCGCCCGCTATCGCGATGCAGTTCATTTTGTCGCGTTCGGTCACTGCGAAATATCTACGCCGCGGCGACTACGGCTTGCTGCCGTCCATCTTGTCCTCGCCCATTTTGCCGTCGTGCATCTTGTCGCCGTGCATTTTGTCCCCGGTCATTTTGCCGCCGTGCATCTTATCGGCCTTCATCATTTTGGCGACCGCCATCTTGCGGGCCTGCGGGGACATCGTGGCCATCTTGGCCTTCTGCGCGGCGGTCATGCCGCTCATGTGCGACATGACATAGGCTTTCTGCGACGCGGTCATGCCCGCCGTCATCTTGTCCGCGTGCATCTTGTC
>JBBRNU010000044.1:0-13006 GCA_038230115.1 Chthonomonadales bacterium
AGGTTGTCGCGGATCGAGGTATAGAGCGTCAGGTCATTGACCATCCACTTGAAGGCGAACTGCTCGTCCGGCGACGTGCTGGCCTGACGCAGCGCCTCGGCTTCCGCCGCGCGCGAGTTCTGCAGCTGCGCCGTCAGCCGCTGAATGCCGACGCGCTGGTTGGCGGCCTGGGCGGCGAGGCTCTGCCATTGCGGGTTCAGCATCGTCGTGGTCTGCTTGACCGGGCCGGGTTTCGAGGGTTTGCCGCTGGCGGTTTTTTCCAGCGCGCTCAGGCTGTCGGTCGCTTCGGCCAACTGCGCTTTGGTTTTGCGGACTTCCGGGGCCGACTCCGTATATTTTTGCATCAGGTCGGAGAGCTTGACTTCCAGGTCGGATTTCCGGTTTTGCAGGTTCGTGTATTCGGCGCTTTGCGTGGGGCCTTGATGCACTTCGGATTCCAGCACCGTTTTCGGCGTCGTGGCAAGCAGGCGATCGAGTTCAACCATGCCCTGCTGCGCCATGCGAAGGTCGGCTTCCTGCGCTTTCACGACCTGCTGCTGGGTAATGTAGCTGGAGTTGGCCTGACTGAATTCGGCCTGCGCGATTCCGATGTGGGCCTTCCGATAGGCGATGACTTTGCGCTCGATGTCCTGCTGCTTCCTGGTGTAATCGGCCAGGTTCGACGTGATCAGTTTCGTCCGCATCTGGCTCGTCGCGGTTTCGCGGTCGAGGACGCGGGCGGAATAGGCGGAGTAAAAGGCGTTGATAATCTGCTCGGCTTCGCTGCCATCGGGCCAGCGACAGTTGATATTGAGCGTGTTTTCGCCGGTTCCGAAGTTCAGCGCGCCATGCGCGTCCCGGCAGAATTTGTCGAATTCCGGCGCGCTGCGCCCGCGGTCCAGCCCTTTTTCCTTGAAGGCGTCAATGAAGAACTGCTTGTCCTGCACGACGACATCTTTCAGAATGCTCAACTTATCGCGCACGCTGCCGACAGCGGAGGAACCGACAGCATCCATCGTATTTACGCCGCTGTTGCCGGTCAGGGTGACGACGGCGGTCGCGTTGTACATGCCGACGCGCCGGGCAGCCAGCACTGCGGTGACCAGCGTGGCGGCGACGATGGACGTGATGAACAGGCGCTTGGAGCGAAAAATCAGTTCCACATAGTTGTAGAGCGGCGAAGAGCCGTAAACTCGCATTCTCTTGACCTCCCGATGGGTTCAATTGGGGGCGCGGCCCGTGAAATGTGCGCCATCGGTTTTCTAGCGCTGCGGGTGACAGCAAGGGAAAAAGCGACCGGCGTGGCGATGAGCGCGGTGATGAAACTCCGGCGACGCGCGTTGCAATCAAGCCGCGCCGACCTTTCGGCGGCGCAGCCTGCGCTGACACTGGAGACTGATGCACAAATCGTGCCAGTTGTGCAGAACATTGCCAGGAGTCGCAACTTTTTTGTCAAATCCGCCAAATCCGCCGCTGTTCGGCTTGGGTTCGCTTTTCGGGCTAACGGCCTTGCCTGCGCGTGAACGGCGTAATTGTCGGACGCTTCCCGCCGCGACTAGAGGGCGGGAAAAGGACGGGCGGCGAAGCCTGTCGCCAGGCGAATGGAACCAGGCGGGCCGCTTCTCGGCGGGGCGGAGGGAACCTTCACGCTTATCTTTCGCGTAAAGGAGGCAATAATCCTATGCAAGGACGACAATGCTGCCGATCCCGATACTATTCCTAATCTTATCAGGAGGACGGCTATGCTGGAAGCAAACGGCGCGGGGCCTGCCCCGATCCCCGAAGACCATTCGCTGCGAAGATTGTACCACAGTCTTGTCACAAAGGCGTTCGGCGACACGCGCGGGCAGGCGCAGCAGGAAATCGTCGGCTATCTGTCGAAACTGCTGGCGGACTTCGCGCATTGCGACAATCTGTACCGCGTGCGCGACGCGCAGGGCGCGCGGCTGACGGAAGTGTCGGCGATGCTGGCCGAAGCCGACATCACAGCCAACGCCACCAGTTTCGACCAGGAGCGGGCTGTTCACAAGCACATCGGCGACTTTACGCTGTTCTGGGCCGGGGTCTACCCCGAAGCGCTGCGGCAGCTACGCGCGCCCGCCAAAGCCGACGCCTGGATTGATTACGTGCAGCAGGGCAAGCAGTCCTATTACATCGTCTCGACGTTCGCGTATGGCCGCTATGCCGGGGACGCGCCCCTGTTCCGCAGGCTCTCGGAAGAATTCGAGCTGTGTCTGCACGGTTTGCAGCGCGTCCGGCGGGAATGGGAACAATTGGCCGCGCCGCGACAGTCCTGATACGGCGCTGGGCAGGGATGGCAGTTCCCCAAAAGCGGCCATTTGCCAGGATTTTCATGAAATTCCTGCAAATTGTCCGTATGATTCGGTAGGAAAATATGTTTTCGTGCCTGGAAACGGCGGCAGTCAGGAGCCGTGATGCAACGTACATTCGCTTTTCTGCGCGGCGTGTCCCCCGGATGGTTCGGCACGCCGCTTTTTTCTGCCTCGACTGAGGGAGGAAGGCCGGGTTTGCGTCATGTCCGCCCGGTCGCCGGGAAAACGTCGCCGGACGCTCCGCGTCCGGGCGTTCCCTCGCCTGCGCTGACGCCCGACGAGGGGGCCGACGACTCGCTCGCATCCCCGAACGCGCGGGGCGGCGAGCCGCGCCCCTTCGTCACCTATGTCCTGATGGCGCTGAACATCGCGATTTTTCTGGCGATGCTTTCTGTCAGCCGGGGGCGCATGAACGGCTGGACGGACAATTTTCCGCCGGAAGTGACCGATGTTTTCGGCGACAAGAACAACGATTTGATTCGGGGCGGGGCGTGGTGGCGGCTGGTGACGCCGATTTTTCTGCACGGCGGCGTGGTTCACCTGTTCTCGAACATGCTGTCGCTGATGTGGCTGGGCGGCCCGATCGAACGCATTTACGGCGCGCGAAAATATCTGCTGGTGTATCTCATCGCGGGCGTGACGGGCAACCTGATGAGTTATGCGTTCACGCCCGGTCCGTCGTTGGGCGCGTCGGGAGCGATTTTCGGGCTGATCGGGGCCGGGCTGATTTTTCCGATTCGGTTTCGCGCGCTCGTGCCGGAGCGGGCGCGTTCGCAAATTTTATCGCAGCTGCTCATGGTCGCCGTGATCAACTTCGCCATCGGCTCGTCCGTCAAAAGTATTGACAACATGGCGCATCTGGGCGGCTTCATCGGAGGCGGGATCATGGCGCTGTTCCTGATCCCGGACGTGCTGGAAGACCGGCTGGAAGCGGCGCGGCGCAATCCCCGCCTGGCCCGCGCGCGGGATACGGGGCTGTGGCTGGCGGTCATTCTGGCAGTTGCGACGGTTCTGCTGGCGGCGGGCCTGCAGGCGCGCAGCGTCCGGGGCAGCGCGCCCCCGCCGATGACAACGGTTTATTTTGGCGGGCGCGACCCCTGGTGGAGTCTGGGTCTGCCCTCTGGCTGGCGGCAGGTCGAGGCGGGCGGGTGGCGCGGCCCGGACAATGCGGTGATCCAGATCAAAGACAGCCTGAGCGCGCCGCAGTTGGTGCAGCAGGAAGCGGCGTTGGTGGCGCAGGCCGGGGAGAAGGCGCAGGCGCTGACGATTGACGGCAAGCCCGCGCGCCGATTGGCGCTGGAAAATCCGCGCGCGGTTGTGGAAATTTTCCTGATCCGCGCTTACGACCAGTTCGTTACGCTGACGTTTGTGCATCCGGTCGCGGCTTCGGCCCGCTTGTCCCGCGACGTGGCCTTGATTCTGGCAAGCGTCCGCATCGTGCATCCGCCCACGCCCGGAGCCATCGCCGCGCCCTACGTCACCGGCGTCCCGACCCCCAACACGCTTCCGCCGCCTGTCGTTGACGTTCCCCGCCCGCGCTGAGGGGCAGCCCGCCTACCCCCCGGCCCCTTTGTGACGGAGCCACCTAACCCCCGGCCCCCTTCCCCACCGGGGGAACAATCCACCCTAACCCCCCGGCCCCCTTCCCCACCGGGGAAGGGGGAGCGCGAAGCAGGAGGCGTGCGCTTCCTCCCGGAGAGAGCGATACGCGGCAAAGCAAAAGCGCTGCTGACCTGATAACCTTACGCTTCACCCGCAAACTTAAGGTTCAATCTCCCCCTTCCCCGGTGGGGAATGGGGAGCGCGTCGGCGATTGGGAGGGGGCCGGGGGTTAGGCGATGGCGCTTTTCGATGGAGCTGGGGGCAGGCGTTTTGCGCCAGAGACAAAACAAAGCCCCCGATTTTCAAGTTTTGAAATCAGGGGCTTTGCAGGGTAATCCGAATCAGGCAAGAGACAGTGTTACGGCGCGGTTGGCACGGTCAGGGTCGTGTCGCTGCCGCCTGCGGAAACGACGACGGCCAGCGGGCCGTTCGTTTGGTTGGGCGCGACAGGCAGCGTGACGACCGCTTCCTTGTCCGAAAGAACAACGCCGCGATGCGAAACCGAGCCGTCACCGAGACGCGCCGAGTACGCGATGCTGCTGACGCCCTCGCCCGAAGGATTTGCGCGCAGATGCAGCGTGACGACCCCGCCGCCTTCCGGCGCGGCGCGGAACTCGGCGCGGGCCGTCGCCCAGATCGGCGGCGCGGAAAGGGTGGGCGCAACAGGCGCGGGGCGCATTCGGCTGACAATCCAGCCCAGCGGCCCCAGCGCGGCCCGCTGCGTTTGCACGACCTCGACCCCGGCCAGAACGAAAATCAGCAGCGTGGCGACCAGCGCCATTTCGCGGGCGCGGAAAAGCGTTCGCCAGGTCAATTTGCGCTGCGGTTGGACGGCTGCGAAATCTTCCGCCGCGCGCTCGCCGTCCAGCCGCTGCATGATGCGCGTGTGGAAATCGGCGGGCGGCTCCACGACCGGCATTTTATCCAGCAAGGCCCAGGCCCGGCGCAGACCTGCCAGTTCCGCCTCGCAGGACGCGCAGGCGGCAACGTGGTTTTCCAGGCTGGCGGCGAGGGCGCGTTCCATATCGCCTGCGATGTAATCCGAAAAATTTTCCTGCGCGTGCTGGCATTGCATGATATTGACCCGTAACTGGCAGCGAAAACAAGCCCCTGCCGAGAAAAGCGAAAAGTGAGGCGGCGAAACAAGTTGACCGTTCGGGCGGCGCGTCGGTTTGCAAAAATCGCGCCGAAAGCCGCCCGCTTACTTTTTCGACTGGCTCAGTTTCCGAAAAGTTCCTTCAGCGGCTCAAGTTTTTCGCGCAGCGCCAGACGGGCGCGGTTCAGACGCGATTTCACGGTTCCAATCGGCAGGCCGAGCGTTTCGGCGATCTCCTCGTAAGACAGCCCTTCGGTATGATACAGCACGATGAGGGCGCGCTGATAATCGGGCAGGGCCGTGATCGCCAGCTGCAGTAGATCGGTACGCTCGTGCCGCTCGGCTACGACGGAGGGCGTGGGCGCGGGGTCTTCGATCTGCCGCGCCACGCTGTTTTCTTCCAGCTCGATATACTCTTCCAGGGAAAGATGCTGCTTGTTGCGCTGGCGCTTGCGGCGGTCGAGGTAAACGTTCGTGACGATGCGAAACAGCCAGGTGGAAAAATTCGCGTCGCCCCGAAACAGCCGGATCGCCTGATACACGCGCAAAAAGGCGTCCACGCTGATGTCGTTGGCCTCGTCGAAATGCCCGCTCAGGCGATAGGCGAGATTATAAACGCGCTTTTCGTAAGCGCGAATGAGAAGGTCGAAGGCCGCGCGCTCGCCCTTGCGACAGCGTTCAATAATCTGGCGTTCTTCTTTGTCCGTCATAGTAGCGTGGTTGGCGTGGCTGCTGGCGTATTCGTGTCGCGATGCAATCCAATTCGCCGTCGAAAACTACGAGATAACTTTGCTCCCGCGCCTAGCCTGCGATGCACTCGCGCAGGGCGCGCTCTTCTTCGCGCGAAAGCGCATGGCTCGCCTGTCCGCCCGCAATGGCTTTGGCGTAAACGCGCACGTCCATCCGGCTGTAAACGCTGGTCAAAACCACGCCGTCGCCGCGCGCGTTCAGCAGGGCGAGCGAAAAACTCTGCTCGCCGCCCACATCCTCGAAGGCGTCATAGCGGATTAAGCGCGCCTTTTGCAGCGCGAGCGGCATCTGGGCCTGGAGAACGCCGACCGCCTGTTCCAGCGCGTCCATGCGGCGGTTGGTCTGCACGCCCATGTCGAAATGAGACGTAAGGGCCGCTTCCAGATTCTGCCCGTCCATGCCGCGCGTCAGAGCCGTGATTCGCCGGTTGGCGCGGCGCATTCGCAGCGCCAGCGCGAGTTGACTCAGCAGAAGCAGCAGCACGAAGGCGGCGAGCGTGAGTAGAAGGGCGGGCAGGTTTTCGCGCGCCTGCAAACCGGCGCTTAAAGTATCGAACACAAAGAACCTCGTTGAACGTCCGGGTGGCGACGCCCCTATTGGATGAAGGCGCACGTTTTGGCGGTCGCCCAAAGCAGGAATCCGGAAAAACGACGCCGAACGGATGGCGAGGCTCGCGCTCCCGATGTTCGCCCGGTTTCCGCTGGATGGGCTGCGAGCGCAGCCGCGCGTAAATGCCGCAGGCCGCAAAGCAGCGAAAAAGAAAGCAGAGGCGTTTGCCATGTCGCGCGCCGCGCGCCGTCAGATGCGTTTTGTCGTCGTCTTCCTCATTGTCGTCGCGCTGTTCATGGCGACGTTTCGGATGGGACTGGTTCGCGGCGACTCCATGCTGACCACCTATGAAAGCGGGCAGGTTGTCCTCGTGCGGCGGCGCAACTGGTTCAGCGGCCCGCTGCGGCGCGGCGACGTGATCCTGGCGCGCAAAGACCGCGACGTGATCATCAAGCGCATTCATCGCCTGCCGGGCGAGGAACTCGACGACGGTTTCCCCTACGTGCGCGCGGTCACGATGCGAAACGGGCTGGGCGATTATTATGAGCAGCAGACCGTGCGCGGGCCGGATGGCCTGCCGCGAACGCGGTATACGGTTCCCGACGGCTATATTGTCCTGCTTGGCGATAACTTGCGCGGGTCGGAAGACAGTCGGTTTTTCGGGCCGGTTCCGATTCGCGACGTGCTGGGCGTGGTCGTAAACGCGCCGCCCCCGCCGTATTCCGAAGCCGCGCCCATCGCTCCGCGCGCCCCTCGGTCGCCTTCTCGCAAGCCCGCCCCCTGACAAAAACCGCGTCTGGACACGGGGGCGAAGCCTCTCATTGTAGCACGTTCCCGCCGCCTTGTAAACCCCGGCGGCGCGCGGAGGAAAGGGGTCGCGAATGCTCGAAACACGCTTTCCCGACGCGCTTTGGGGCGGTTTCCGCATGACGTTCGTTCCGTCCGGGCAGCCGATCCCCCCGGAAGCGCCGCTTTACGCCGCGCTTGTGATGGCGCTGACGGAAGACCGGCGTTTTGTCGTGGCGGACATTGTCGGGCGGGGCTGGTGTGTACCGGGCGGGAGGCTGGAATCGGGGGAAAGCGCGGAGCAGGCCGCGCGCCGGGAAGCGTGGGAGGAGGCGGGCATTCGTTTGGGGCCGCTCGATCTGCTCGGTCATTTCGTTCGCGTGGACGAGGCGGGCGGCGGCCGGACGCTGACGCCCCTGTTTCGGGGCCGGGTCACGCAGTGGGAGCCGCTGCCGCCCGGAACCGAATCGCGCGGCGTCCAAACGTTGTCGCTCGCCGAACTGCCGCAGCAGTATTACTTTTGGGACGCCTTGCTGGAAGCCGTTTTTCGCTGCGCGCTGGCGGAACCGTACCTGCCTCGTCGCTGATGCCTGCTTGCTGAACGCACGGGACAGACGGAAATAAATGCTCGTCCTGAAAGGCGGCGAACGGGAATAAATCCCCGTTCTGAAACGCTCAGCCTGCCTGCGCGGGCTGAGGACGGATTGTCTACGCTGGCTTCCTCGCAATCTGAAAAACTTGTTGGCGGAGCGGCATTGGCATTGCAGGCCTCGAAGGAGGTCTGCGCCTTTCAGAACGGGGTTTCAATCCCGTTCGTTCCTGTTCGCCGCCCGGCAAGCCGCCTCCTTGCCCGAAACCCTTAATGCTCGATGTAGTTCTTGGAAAAGCCCATCTCTTCCGGCGCGTGCAGGCGCAGCATCTTGACGTGAATGTCTTTGGGGATGTGGGCGGCGGTCAGGCGCGACACGATCACCATCAGCGAGATCGAAAGCGGCACGCCCCAGATCGCGGGCTGCTCCATCAGCGAGCGCGTCAGCGGGTCTACCTCAAGCGGCAGAATTTTTTTGTCAATCAGCATGGAACAGACAATGGCCCCCAGCGCCAGCAGTCCCCCGCCGAGCATTCCCGCCGCCGCCCCCGGCATTGTCAGCCGCCGCCACCACGCCCCCAGCAGCAGCAGCGGGAAGTAGGAGCAGGCCGCCACCGCGAACGCCCAGCCTACCAGAACCGTAATGTCGAACGATTCCACAAGCAGGCCCAGCAGCATCGAAATCACGCCGATGAGAATGGCGGCGAGTTTGAACGCGGCCAGACGCTGGCCGGGCGTGGCGGTCGGGCGCAGCATCTTGCCATAGATGTCGTGGGCCAGCGCGCCCGACATACTGACGAGCAGGCCCGAAAACGTGGACATGAACGCGGCGAACGCGCCCGCGCTCGTGACGCCGCTCAGGATTTGGCCGAGCAGTTTGTTGTCCAGGGTCATTGGCAGCCGGATGAGCAGGCTGTCGGTCGCGTTGTTGGCGTACAGCGCAGGCAGAGCGAAGCGTCCCAGCGCGCCCCAGACCGGCGTGAAGACGTAAAACAGGCCCATCAGCCCCATGACCAGCAGCGTCGTGCGTTTGGCCGAACGCCCGTCCGGGTTCGTATAAAAGCGCACCAGAATGTGGGGCAGGCCCGCCGTGCCGCACAACAGGGCGATAATCAGCGAGTAGGTATAGAGCAGGGGATGGCCGTATTTGCCCGTGAGCGCTCCGAACGGCTCCAGCCATTTTTTGTTGGGCGGAGCGTTGGGAACCGTAGACCCGGCGGCGAGAACGGCCTCGGTCGGCTCGGCGAACTCGAGCTTCGGGGCGGTTCGGACGGGCTTGCCGTCTTTCTCGACCGCGACCTGATTTTTCGTCACCCCGAACGGAACGGCGCGGGCCGTAAACCCGGCGGGTAGCGTGAGCGGGGCCGGTTCGCCCGTCGCGGCGTTGACAAACGCGGTCGGCGGGAGCGGGTCTTCGCCCGGCTCCGGCTTGCGCGCGGGAGCAATTTTGGCGAGGACGGCCCCGTTCGGAAACGTGATTTCCGTGGGCGCGCTAACGGCAAAGGCGACGGCGTTGGCGGGCGCGTCCTTCTGACCCTTGAACTTCAGCGTCGTCGCCGTCGCCAGCGCGGGCGCGGCTTTGGGGTTGGTTTGCGCTCGGTTCAGGGTCGCGCCGTAGCCGCCGTAAATTGTGAGCAGGACGAACAGGGGCGCGGAAATCGCGAACAGCTTGGCCCAGTACTGAAACGCCTGCACGACCGTGATGCCCTTCATGCCGCCCAGCGCGACATTGAACGTAATCACGCTGCCGACCAGCAGAATCCCGACCCAATACGGGCAGTTCAGGATCGCGCCCAGCGTGATTCCGGCCCCTTTCATCTGCGGCATCGTGTAGAACAGCCCGATGAAGAGAACAAAAATCACGGCGATTTTGCGAAACAGGGGGCTGTCGAACCGGCCCTCGGCGAAGTCGGGAATCGTGTACGCCCCGAAGCGGCGCAGCGGCCCCGCGATGAATAGCAATAGGAACAGATACCCGGTCGCATAGCAGACCGGGTACCACAAAACATCGTAGCCGTTCTTCATCAGGAGGCCGGCGATCCCCATGAACGACGCGGCGGAAAGATACTCGCCGGAAATCGCCGAGGCGTTCCAGAACACGCTGACCGACCGACCGGCCACGAAAAAATCGGCGGCGTTCCGGGCGGCGCGCGTGGCGAGCAGGCCGATGCCGATGGTCGCCGCCACCATGAACACGACGAACAGCAAGGGGATCCAGGCAACTCCGGTCACGGCTGCGCCTCATGCGTTTCTGACCGCGCGGCCTGTGTTATTTGTACGCAGTCGGCTTCGATGGCGTCGGAATTGCGGACGAAGTAGTAGGATAGCGCGACGGTAATCGGATACACGAGGACGCCGAGCGTGAGCCAGGTCAGCGTGAAGCCGAGGATTGACGTATTGGCGAGCGCGGGGGCGTACAGATTCACGAGCGGCAGGCCGAACAGCAGCACGAAAAACACGGACGCCACGCGCAGACTGAGCGCCAATTGCCGCCGCATGACGAGCGAGGTGATTTTTTCGGCCTCGGCTTCGGTAATCGAGGCCGGGTTCGGGGCATTGGCTAAAGGCGGGGAATTGGAAGGCATCGGCGCGTCTCCAAAAATGCTTGTGTTAGTCTTGTGTCAGTGTGATAGAGCGGGTCATGGTATCATCGTCACGGTTATAAAAACCGTGCCTGACGAGCCTTCGGCTAAGCGTCCTTTGGGACGCCCTAATTCCCCAGCCCCATTCCAATCGCCGACGCGCTCCCCTTTTCCTTCGGGGAAGGGGAGCGCGTCGGCGATGCAAAAGGCTTTCGTTCAGGCGGCCTTTCCGTCCCAAAAGGACGGCTGGCGGAACGCCCCTTCAGGCACGGTTTTTATAACCGTGACCGCGCCCGAAGATGACCTGCGGAACGCTCCTGTCTGCTCGGCGCGGTTTTTATAACCGTGACCTGCCGCCTCAACTGCGCTTGGCGCACCAGCGGACGGCGTTGTAAAGGATGCGGCGCACGCTGGGGTCAAAGTAGGTGGGATAGGTTTCGTGGCCGGGGCGGAAATAAAACACGCGCCCGACGCCGTAGCCCTGGTTCACGCCGTTGCCTGGCCCCGACGTGAACTCCGGGTCTTGCCCCGCGCCCACCGTCCAGCAGATGCCGGAAGGGAAATACTCGCCGCCAAGCGGAAAAAACGACTGAAAAACCAGGCAGAGCGGCGGCGGCGTGGCGAACGGCGCGCCGTACATCTCTTCACGGGGCAGGGTGAAATCGGACACGCCCTCGGCGATGGGATGACGCGGGGCGCAGACCGTAATCTCTTCGGAATCGGGCGGCTCGGCCTCGCGCCAGCCGCCCTTGAGGTGGCCGGGCGCGGCCAGAACCCATTGCAGCGGCTTGGAATAGTGCGCCGAATGCAGGGCGATGAATCCCATGCCGCGCGTGTGAACGTGGCGAAAAACGCGCTCTGCCGTCGCCTCGCTCACTTCGCCATGCCGCTGATGGCCCCACCAGAGCAACACGTCCGTTTCGGCCAGCGCGTCCTCGCTCGCGCCCTGTTCCGGGTCGTCCAGGCTGGCGGCGCGGGCCGTGATCGCGCCGCCCGAAAGCGCGCTCAGCCCTTCGGCAATCGCGCCCCGGATGCCGCTCGGATAAACCTCTTTGGGCGCGTGTCCGGGGTTTTCGTCCCACACGAGCGCGCGAATTACGCTGCTTTCCGCCATGCCGTTGCTGTCTCCCGCTGTCGCTAAGAATTTCCCTGCCTGCCGCCTGCAAAAACTGCCGAAAGTTTGATGGCGATGATCTCGTCGCCGCCGAGGTTCATTTCGCCACTGCCCGCCGCTTCCCCTCCCCGGAATTCCTTGAATTTGCCATCCTGCCGCGCGCCACATAGGCAGGCCCGGAAATTTTAACAGGAACATAAAAACCTCTTAACATTCCCTTAACATTTTACTGTCAGATTCAAAGTGAATTGTGACTGCCTTGTCACACGCGCCGCCCGCGAACCGCGCTGCCATGAAGCAAGCCGGAGAATAAACCGTTTCTCCGCCGCTCCTCTGCTCCGAAATCTCGGCAGATCATCGCCGCGCGCTTGTTTTTGTTCGGCGCAAGGAGATAACCGTATGAAACGCACCGCCTTCCTGGTTCTTGCTGCGGCAGGTCTGCTCGCCGCCCGCCTGCCCGCCTCGGCGCAGCAGGCCACCGATTACTATCAGCTCGCCAACTTCACCCTTTCAGGCGGCGACCCGACTTTCCCGGTCACCACCGACGTGACCTTTCAGAACCTCAGCCTGGTCGAAACCTTCGCCGACAACAGCGCGCCGGTCACGGTCGCCCTCAAAGACTTCTCCAGCGTGACCCAAACCTCGCTCGACACGTCCACGCTGATCCTCGCCAGCGACACGTTCCTGAACCCCGATCCGACGCACGGCGCGGTCACGTCGGCCACGCTGACCGGAACCATCAGCCCGTCCCTGCTCGATCTCTCCTACGCTATCGGAACGCCCGCCGCCACCGTCCTGGCAACGAACGCGAATTTCACCGCCACGCTGTTCGGAACCGCGCCGATTCTCACGGGCGATATCGTGAACCTGGGCAGTTTCAGCGCCGTAGACGACGCCAACAACGTCGTCGCCAGCGCGTTCGTGCAGGTGAGCGTTGTGGCCGTGCCGGAGCCGGGCCTGCTGGCCCTCGCGCTCGCCCCCGGTCTGGCCGGATTGTCCCTGCTGCGCCGCCGCGCCGTCAACAAGCGCGCCTGAACGCTTTTCGCCTTTTTGCACAAGCCATTCATTTTTCTTTCGCCGTCCGGCGTTGGCCTGGAAAGCCAGACGCCCTCCCGCGTGGGTACGGACGGCCAAAGCGACAACGGATTAAAACGAATTGAACGGGATTGAAGGAGAACTCTCGTGCGACTTCAACGCAGAATGAATCGCGCCCTCACGCCCCGTCGCGCGTCGCAGCGCGGCGGTTTCCTCGCCGGCAGCGCCACGCTTGCCGCCCTCGCCGGGCTGACGACCGCCAACGCGAACGCGCAGGCCATTGACGCCTCGAACTGGGGCAGCGTGACCGCGCCCGTCTTCGGCACGTCGGAATCGGGCGTCTATGCCGGGGCCGAACTATTTGCCGGACCGAACAAATTCGGCTCCTATTACGCGGGCGTCCTGCCCAATGGCCGCAAGGTCGTTCCGGCGGGAACCAGCATTCAGATCGGCATGAACCCGCTGGGCGTCGCGCTGACCCCAGACGGCAAATACCTGCTCACCAGCAACGACGACGAGCGCAATACCAACTTCGCCTCGCTGCAAAGCGGCGTCAACAAAGGCGGCTACTCGATCTCGGTTATTGATACG